>NZ_CFHTQA010000007.1:0-101113 GCF_984394615.1 Spongiibacter sp.
GTAGTGGTATCCATAAATAGGCCTCATGGGTGTAAACCTATTTCAGGACGGGACATCAGGCGAAAAAAAGCCCCGACCAATGGTTGGGGCTTTTTTCTGTCAGCGAAGAAACGGAAGCTTACTTCTCCTCCGCCTTATCGTCGCCCTCAATGCCGATCAGCTCAACATCGAATACCAGTGCTGCGTTAGGCCCAATCATCTGACCTGCACCACCGGCACCGTAAGCCAGCTCAGAGGGAATATACAGTTTCCACTTGGCACCGACCTTCATCAACTGCAGCGCCTCAGTCCAGCCGGGAATCACCCCGTTGACCGGGAAGCTGACCGTTTCACCGCGCTGATACGAGCTGTCGAAGACACTGCCATCCAGCAATGTACCTTCGTAGTGCACTTCTACAACGTCTTCAGCCGTGGGGCTGGCGCCGTCACCTTCTTCCACAACGGTGTACTGCAAGCCGCTTTCAGTAGTCACCACGCCTTCTTTACCGGCATTCTCTGCGAAGAACGCGTCAGCGGCTTCTTTGTTGGTATCAGCAACAGCTTGAGCTTCTTCCTGCCGTTCAGCCATCTGCTTTTGCTGATAGGCCTGCAAGGTAGACATAATCTCTTCGTCGCTCATTTTCAGCTCACCGCCGCTCAGCGCATCACGCACACCGGCGCTGAAAGCGTCAACGTCCAGTGGCAGGTCTTCACCGAAGCGCGAACCGATATTGGCGCCGATGCCATAGCTGACTTTGGCGATCTCCGAATCGAGCGAAGGCTCTGCAGATTTTCCACCACAGGCAACCAGCAAGCCACTCATTACCACTGCACTAATAACTGTTTTCTTCATGCAACTACCTTAATTTTGGGGAATGTTTTGCTGCCGCCCTCATCCTGGCAACAGTCAATCAGACCATAGTCTGCCACAAGCGTTCACCCATACACAGTGACGCGGATGTGAAATCACCTGCATCACGCCAATAGCTTCCCGGCGACAAGTTTGTATAATGGAAATTGACGGATTTTTAATCATCCTGCGAGCCTGGGCTATGGTGTTCAATAAGAAAAAAGCAAAAGAGCAAGCCATCGACGAGCTGCAACGACTGCAGTCGGAACTGGAATCCCTTCGTACAAAACAGCTCAATGCGCTGGAAAGCCAACTTCAAGCCGTTGAAAAGGCAGTAGAAATTCAGAAATCGAGGGTGGACAAAGCCCGCCAGACCGTCACCGAAGCCAAACAGCGATTACAGGAAAAACAGGGCGCCAAACCCAGCCTGATAAAGCGGGCAGAGGAGAGCCTGGAAAAAGCCGGGGCCGCGCTGGAGACCGCACAGGCCGATCTCGCACAACGACAGAGTGAAGCCTTGAACCTGAAGCTTCAGCTCAGAAAGGAAAAAGCTGTCGCCAAAGCCATGAGCGACGCAGATAAAGCCTTTAAAAAGCCCCCAGCAGAAACACCCGCAAAAGCCCCTACCCCTCGCAAATCGCCTTCCGGCACCAGCCGTAAACCCCAGCCAGCCGCCAAACCCGCCGCCGAGTCGGCTCCCTCCAAACAGAGCCCGGCGACAAGCAAAACACCGGCAGGCAATAAAACCGATGGCCAGAAAGCGAAAACTGCCACCCAGGCCACCGCCAAGAAAGCAGCCGTAAAGGCAAAGGCGGATGAACAGAAAACTGCCGTCGCTCCGGCAACGACTAAACCGGCGCCGGCAAAAAAGGCCAGTAAGCCGCGGGAAGAAGCCAGACGCTCAAAGCGTCCCAAGCCGATGAGTGATATCCCCAGCCATCCCGACAAGGTCGAAGATCGCCTGGCAAGCCTGTTCGACGATTTCTGAACAGCGCTTACTCTGCGAGCAGCGCCGACAACTGTTTCAGTGTCGGCAATGCTCCCTCCGATGCCGTCATCCGCAGATTCTCCAGCAACAATACGCCGTTGTGACCATCGACGGGCCAGCGCAGCATAAGTGTTTCCAGCACCAATACTTGGCGTCGCTCCGCCGCCAGCTCCGCCGCCTTCAGCGCCTCATAAAGTGCCTGCTGCTCCTCAGAATGATCATTTTCCGGGCGCTGCGCCCGGCGCATCCTACGCAGGGGTTCAATCAACTGCTCGCGCCGTGGCTGGCAACAGCTCTTCAGCTCGGTAAGGCGCTCAGGTGTCAGCCGCTGGCCCTGCGTCGCCAGCCAGGCCGCTGACAGCAGCAACAAGACATCCACGCCGTGCTCGTCCTGAACGTGCAGACAAGCCTCAGCCACCCCCGGTCGAGCATAGCTGCGACAGACAAAGTCCCATAAAACCGATGGCTGAGCTGCGAAATCTACCGACGCCATGAATTCTCCACGCTATAATCGCGCCCCATGATTGAAATGACAGATCTCAGCTTACAACGCGGCGGCAAAGCGCTGCTAGAGTCGGCCTCGCTGCGGGTAAACCCCGGCGAAAACCTGGCCCTGGTCGGCGCCAATGGCAGCGGCAAATCCAGCCTGTTTAAACTGCTCTCCGGCGAACTCGCCTACGACAGCGGGGAACTGCGGCTGCCTGCCAACTGGCAGATCGCCCAGATGCGCCAGGAAGTAGATGCCAGCGAACGCCCGGCGATTGAATACGTGATCGACGGCCACCACGAATACCGCCGCATTGAGGCGGAAATCGCCGGCTGCGAAGACGACCACCACCTGGCCGAGCTGCTGTCGGAACTGGAGGTCATTCACGCCTACCAGATTCGCAGCGATGCCGAGCGATTGCTGCAAGGGCTGGGATTCGGACTGGGCGAGATCGAACGCCCGGTCAATGCCTTTTCCGGCGGCTGGCGTATTCGCCTGAATCTCGCGCAGGCGCTGATGTGTCCCTCAGACCTGTTACTGCTCGACGAACCCACAAACCACCTCGACCTCGATGCCAGCCTGTGGCTGGAGCAATGGCTGCGCCGCTATGAAGGCACACTGATGCTGATCTCCCACGACCGGGATTTCATCGATGCCTGCTGTGATGTGGTGGTGCATCTTGAAAATCACCAGTTGCACCGTTACCGGGGCAATTACAGCGCCTTTGAGCGCCAGCGCGCCGAACGGCTGGCCCAGCAGCAGCAAGCCTTTGAGAAACAGCAGGCCGAGCGCGCTCATATGGAAGACTTTGTGCGTCGTTTCCGCGCCAAAGCCAGTAAAGCCAAACAGGCTCAGAGTCGACTGAAAGCCCTTGAGCGAATGGAAGAAATCGCCCCCGCGCACGTCGATTCGCCTTTTAAGTTTCGCTTCTACGAACCCGGTCAGGTCTCCGACCCACTGCTCAATCTCTCGCAGGCGGATCTCGGTTACAGCCAGCCCCTGCTCAGCGGCGTGAACCTGAGTATTCACCCCGGCAGTCGTATCGGCCTGCTCGGTGCCAACGGCGCGGGCAAATCCACGCTGATGAAATCCCTCGCGGGCACCCAGCCACTGCTCTCCGGCCAGCGGCAAGGGGGAGAACACCTGCGGATGGGTTACTTCCATCAGCATCAGCTCGAATCTCTCGATCTGGACGCCAGCCCAATCCTGCAATTGCAGCGCCTGCGCCCCGAGGCCCGGGAGCAGGATATTCGCAATTTCCTGGGCGGCTTCAACTTCCGAGGCGAACGCGCCGAGGGGCATTGCCGACACTTTTCAGGGGGTGAGAAAGCTCGGCTGGCGCTGGCAATTATCGTCTGGCAGCGACCCAATATGCTGCTGCTCGACGAACCCACCAACCATCTCGACCTGGAAATGTGCCACGCCCTGACGACCGCCCTGCAGGAATTTGAGGGCGCGGTGATCGTGGTGTCTCACGACCGTCACCTGCTTCGCAACACCGTAGACGAACTGCTATTGGTGGATCAGGGACGCGTCGACGCCTTTGACGGCAGCCTGGACGATTATCGCCTGTGGCTGCTGGCGCGTAACAAAGATGCCGGAACGCGCCCGCAGGGGAGTGTCGCCGCCGAGGCCCCGGTCGACAAAAAGAAAGCCCGTCAGGACGCCGCAGCGAAGCGCGCCCAGCTTGCCCCGCTGCGCAAAGAGATTCAGAAACTCGACAAGCGCATGCAGCAGTTGCAGGACCAGCTCGCCAAGCTGGAAGAGACCCTCGCCGACAGCGAACTTTACAGCGATGCGAACAAGGACACACTGAAAACCCTGCTCGCCGAACAGGCTTCACTGCGCAGTGAAAACGACGACGTTGAGGAACGCTGGCTGGGACTACAGGAAGAAATGGAAGTACTCGAGGCTGAGATGGACGGCGCCTGAGCGCCGCCCCGCAACGCTCATTTGCCTTTCAGCATTGCCAGAAAGGCCGCCATAGCGTCGTTGGTATCGGCATCCAATTGCTGACTGATTGGCGACGAGGCCATCATCGCTTTCCACTCTGCCATACCCGCAACTTCAGCCGCAATATCACGCTGAAAGACCGCGCCGCCCACCAGATCAGCCACGACCATCGCGTATCGCAAGACAATATCCGCCAGGGTCAGGGAGTCGCCGAGAACATAGGGCTTGAACTGGGCCAACGCCGTGACCGCGGCAATCCCTTTATCCATCAGCTCTTTGACTTCTGCCACGGTCTTTTCGTCAGCCGGAGCGCCAGCCAGCACCACTGGCAGTAAGCGCCGCGCGGGCAGTTCCAGATACAACTCAGCCACTTTCATGAGCTCGAGACATTTGGCGCGCTGCCACGGGTCGGCTGGATACAGGGGCTGCTGCGGGTACCGGGCTTCCAGGTAGTCGAGAATCACACTGGTTTCTGCCAGGCAGCCGTTTTCCGTCTCGATACAGGGCACCTTACCCATGGGGCTCTTGCTCAGATAGTCCGCTCCGGCATTCGGATAGACAGTGACTTCGTCGAAGTCCACGCCCTTGTGCAGCAAGCTGTGCTTGACCATATTGAAGTAATTGCTGACCGCAAAACCGTACAGTTTAAGCATGATATTCCCCAAATTTTTATCGTAAACAGAACGCAAAAGACCGCGACGAGTATGGCGCAAGCCGCGGCTGCGGGAAAGCTGACAGGATGGTAAGTTGCTCCGCCGTCGCAGTTTGGCTAAGGTTTTGCCTCTTTCAACTCCCGGTGACCCCCATGGCCGTTTCTCTGCCCATTGATGTTTCTCTAGTAAAAGGCTTTCTCGCCGACGACGAGGCAGACGCCCTGTACCGATATGGCTGCGAGCAAGCGGCCAACGGCGCACTGCTGGAGGTGGGCAGCTACTGCGGCAAATCCACGTTGTATCTGGCTCAGGCCTGTCGCGACACCGCGCCAGCTACCGCTGTGGTATACGCCGTGGATCACCATATCGGTTCAGAAGAGCATCAGCTTGGCGAGATGTTTCACGACCCGGAGCTGTACAACGCCGAAGAGGCGCGCTTCGACACGCTTGCGGAATTTCGCCGCAATATACGCCGCGCCGGTTTTGAGGAATGGGTTGTCCCGCTGGTCGCCCCGTCGGAAGTCTGCGCCAAGCACTGGCAAACGCCTCTGGCCATGGTGTTTATCGATGGCGGTCACAGCCTGGAGGCCGCCCTCAGTGATTATCGCTGCTGGGCCATGCACATTCAGCGCGGCGGCATTCTCGCCATTCACGACCTGTTTACGGCCCCCGAAGAAGGCGGGCAAGCGCCTATCGCCATTTACCGGCTGGCACTGGCCTCCGGGTTATTTGAACCGCTTGAGCGGGTGAACAGCCTGGGCGTGTTACGCCGGATTTAAGCAGGTGGGTCGATGTGCGGGCCGAGGCTGGTATTCACCCTGAACCAGCCAGCAATGCTGTGGCGAAGTCGCTTGGCCGCACTCACCTCATGAGGCACTTTCTCACTGAGAAACACCACCAGCGTTCCCATCAGCGGAATCACACTGTCCGTCAGCTCATCGCGGTCGCCATAGATCAATAGCTGGCCACCATCGGCCGCCGTCCATCCCGGATTCAGGTAGTAAACCGTCGACAGAACGCGATTGCTGCGGCCCCGAAAGGCATCCACATGCTTGCGGTAAAAGCTGCCCGGCGCATAGCGGGCGAAGTGGCACTCGTAGTCAAACAAGCCGAGAAACAGGCGGCGATTCATGCCCTCGCGCAGCGCATTCATCCACTCCAGATACGCCGCTTCCGCGGCGTCTTCGGCGGTAAACCAGCGAATTTCATCGCTGCGCACGAGGCGGTTTTGTTGATAGTCAGACTGACGCCCCACCCCGCCGGGCTTAAAGGCCCCGTCGCCCAGCTCAATCACGCGCAGCAGTAATTGCTCGGCAAGTTCTGCGGGGAGTGCAACAGGCAGTACCGCGTAGCCGCGTAACTCCAGCTCATCGGCAATCTGATCAAACAGCAGCTCGCGATCAGGCGCGGTAATGATTGATTCGGCGGTCACGGCAGCTCTCCACAGTTTGGCGCAGTGTAGCTGCCTTATGCAGTGTGGGCACGTGGTTTTAGCGCAACTGTCGCAGCAGTTGCAAAAGGTCAGGCAGGAACTGCAGATAACTGCCGTATTGCCAGAGGTGCTCCCGCAATGGCGGACGCAATTGCCGGTGAACTTCGTCCAGCAAGCGATGCAGGCGCTGGCGACGCCACAGCCGGTTAAAGCCACACTCAATAAACGGCGCCAGCACCGGCGTCAGCGCCATCACGCCGACCACCCCCGCGGCTGCGCCGCCCAGCGTCACCCAGCCCGGCACACCAAACCAGCTCGCCCACCAGGCCGCCAACCACCCCTGCTGAGACAGGTATAGCGAGCTGGCAGCCGACATCCCGATCAGCGAGGCACTGCCAAACAGCACTTTGTCGCTCAGCCCTCGCCCCGCCAATCCCAGCACCAAAAACAGCAGCAGATCGCGGCTGCTGTCCTGACTGAGTCCCCAACGCGCCACCGCCTCCCGCAGTCGCTGCGCGGCCTGCTCGGGATCACCTGCCAGCTCGGCCCGCAAGGCATCCACCGTCTCGGGGCGGTAATCCGGGTGGCTTTCGAGACGCTGGAACAACCGGGCCTGCAGACCATCGAGGTCCAGTACGTCTACGGCGATCAACTGCGCTATCGCCTGCTCCTTCCCCGTCAGTGGGCGCTCACTTTTTCCGCGACGACTAACAAGCCGCCATACACTGCGCGGCAGCGCCGCCAGATCTGCTGGTACATCGCGCCGATACTGCCAGTGTCGCTGGAGCACCGTCGGCAGCGAGCGAAAATGCTGGCGGTACACCGACTCCACACGCTGATGGGCCTCGGCAAAGTGCGCGTCAATGTCGTCCCGCAGCGCCTCGCCCCAGGCGGCGAGCGCGGGGGAGATGTCTGCCGCCGTCCCGTCAGTCATCCACAGCCCATGCATTTCATAAAAATGCCTTGTAAGCTACTGAGCATACAAACAAAATACTCCCGTTAATGCAGCGAGCGGCCCGCGCCATGTCAGAGCAAACCGATTACGTTAAGTGGTTTAGAAATTCTGCGCCCTACATCAATGCCCATCGCGGCAAAACCTTTGTCATGCTGCTCAGTGGCGAAGCGGTAGCGGACAGCAATTTTGCCAATATTGTCCACGATATTGCCCTGCTGAACAGCCTTGGTGTGCGTTTGGTACTGGTTCACGGTGCCCGACCGCAAATCGAAGAGCGCGTCGCCAGCGCCGGTCTGCAAAGCCAGTTTCACAATGACCTGCGCATTACCGACGAACAGGAATTGCGCTGTGTGACCGACGCGGCAGGCTCACTGCGCGCGCACATCGAAGCCTTGCTGTCGATGGGTGTGGCCAACTCACCCATGCACGGGGCCGCCATTCGCGTCAGTTCCGGCAACTACGTCACCGCCAGACCGATGGGCGTGCTCGACGGCATCGACTTCAAACACACTGGCGTGGTCCGCAAGGTCGACGCCACCGCACTGCGCCAGCAACTGGATCAGCAGCATATTGTGCTGCTGTCACCGCTGGGTTACTCCCCGACCGGAGAGATATTTAATCTCAGCGCCGAAGACGTGGCGGTGCATACCGCCGTTGCCATCAAGGCCGACAAGCTGATTCTGCTGACAGACGAAGCCGGACTATTAGACCCGTCGGGAGAGCTTATTCGCCAGTGCGAGTACCGCGATGTGGATGCCGAACTGGCCCGGCAGCCGGAACTGAGCCTCGACAGCATTGTGCAGGCCACCGTCGATGCCGGGGACCTCGGCATCGATCGCTGCCATATTGTCTCCTATCGCGACGATGGTGCCCTGCTGCGCGAGCTGTTTACCCGCGACGGAGCGGGAACGCTGGTTACCCAGGAGCACTACGAGCAGCTCCATACCGCCACCATCGACGACATCGGCGGTATTCTCGGCATTATCGAGCCCTTAGAAACCAAGGGCGTGCTGCTCAAGCGCTCCCGAGAGTTGCTGGAAAACGAAATCGGCCACTTCAAAATTATTGTGCGCGACAGCATGGTCATCGCCTGTGCGGCGCTCTACCCCTATGGCGACGAAAAGATTGGCGAAATCGCCTGTGTGGCCACCCACCCGGATTACCGGGGCGCTGACCGCGCCGAACGCCTGCTGCGCCAGCTTGAACGGGACGCACGCAGCCACGGGCTGGAGCGGGTGTTTGTGTTAACCACGCAAACTTCGCACTGGTTTCAGGAGCAGGGCTATGTGCAGGCGCCGTTTACCGAGCTGCCTGCCGCCAAACAGAAGCTCTACAATTTTCAGCGCAATTCCAAAGCCTTTATCAAAACGCTGGCGTAGTTATTTCAGGAATCAGTATGCGTATCCCCCGCATTTATACCAGCCAGGCCTTGAGTAGCGGCAACGAACTGCAACTGGAAGAACGCGCGGCCCACTACCTCGGCCAGGTCCTGCGGATGAAGGTGGGCCGCGAGCTGCGCCTATTTAACGGCGATGGCTGCGACTATCGCGCGACAGTGACTGCGGCCGGACGCCGGGAGCTGCGCTGCGAAATTCTCGAGGCTGAGCCCACGCTGGACCGGGAGTCACCACTGCGCATCGAACTTGGGGTCGGACTCTCCAAAGGCGATCGCTTCGATTGGGTCGTTCAGAAGGCGACGGAACTGGGAGTGGCGCGCATCGCCCCCCTGTATAGCGAGCGGGTGGATGTGAAGCTGGATGCGCAGCGTGAAGACAAGAAGTGGCAGCACTGGCAGCAGGTGATGATCAGTGCCTGCGAACAGTCGGGGCGCAGCCAGCTTGTCGATCTCCTCGCACCACAGCCCCTCGACCAGTGGCTTAGCGACTGCAAGGCCGACTGCAAACTGGTGTTAAGCCCCCATCACGCCGACGCCCACAATAGCTCTGCTCCGGGCAGCATCTCACTGCTGGTGGGCCCCGAAGGCGGCCTCAGTGAACAGGAAGTGACGGCGAGCCTGGACAAGGGTTTTGCCCCTCTGAGACTGGGGCCGAGGATTCTGCGCACCGAAACCGCACCGTTAGCAGCCATCAGTATTTTGCAGTCGCGCTGGGGCGATATGAGCTAGTCCTGCGACTCGGTTTCGCGTTCCGGCGGCCACAGCTCGTTGAGAATACGCTGTTCTACCACATCCACATCGGGAATCAGCAGACGCTGCCCATGAACCTCTACTTCGGCATAGACCGCTTCCAGCGCCTCGTGGCGATCCACAGTATGAACGTCCTGTGTATTCAAGCTGAGTAAGTGCGGCACCGACGCCAGCAGAATCGCATAGTGCGGCAGGCGCTCCGGATTCCTTAAGCCCGTCATAACGGCCACGTGGCGCAGCGGGGGAGCCGCTGGCATCTCGCCATCGCGCAGCCCTTCGAAACACAGCAGAGGAATTTCCTGCTGCCGCCAGCGCAACATCCCCAACAGGCAATCAGAGGCCATCGCAGAACTGAGCTGACGCGCGCTGGCCACCTCGGCCACGCAACTGTTGGGCAACAGCAGCGCTCCGCCGCTGATCGGCATAATCAGATTGGCCAGCGAGGTATCGGGCAGAGCCTGGGTCATTCTATTTCCACCTTGGAAAGCACATCGTCAATGGCTTTCAGCAGTTGTATTTCCTGGTAGGGCTTGCCGAGGAAACAATCTACCCCCAGACCCGCCGCGCGCTGCCGGTGCTTCTGCCCGGTCCGCGAGCTGATCATGATAATGGGGATATTCTGCAGGCGTGGATTGCTCTGCATATGTCCAGCCACCTCAAAGCCATCCATCCTCGGCATTTCGATATCCAGCAGCATCACGTCAGGCAGAGGTTCCATTTCCTGTAACTGGCTCAACGCCTCCATGCCGTCCCTCGCCAGGGTCACTTTCATTCGCTGCCGCTCCAGCAGACGCGACGTCACCTTGCGAACGGTTACCGAATCATCGACCACCATCACATGCTTGACGAGATGATCGGCGGGCGCCAGCGCCATCGGATCGGCGATATTCAGCATTCGCCGCGCAGCCTCAGCGCGGATGCTGGCCAGCATGTCGAGAATCACCACCACGCTGCCATCGCCCAGCACTGTCGCCCCCGACAATCCCGGCACCGCCGCAAACTGGGGCCCCAGGGTTTTCACCACCACTTCCTGCGAGCCCATCAACGAGTCGACTTGAACCGCCGTCGGCGGCTCGGCGTTGCGGATCAGCAGTACCGGACGCGGCTCTAGCTGGCCGTCGAGATGCGGCGATTGCACTCCCAGTAACTGCCCCATATAACGCAGATTGTACTGGCGACCGGCGTATTCGAAGTCCGGGCCGCCATCCTCGTAGTACACCTCGAGTTCATAGGGACTGACCCGCACAATCCCTTCGATATTGTTCAATGGCACGGCGTAGACTTCGCCGCCCACGCTGACCATCAGCGCGCGGTTAACGGATACGGTAAACGGCAGACGAATTTCGAAGCGACTGCCAACACCGCGCTCGGTACTGACTTCAATCGAGCCACCGAGCTGTTTGATTTCGCTGTGGACCACGTCCATGCCCACGCCGCGACCCGAAATTTGCGTAATGTTGTCGGCGGTACTGAAACCGGCATGGAAGATAAAATCGAGCAGTTGGCGCTCACTGAGCGAGGTATCCGCGTCGACCAGACCCAGTCGTTCAGCCTTCTTGCGCACTGCCTCCAAATCAATACCGGCACCATCATCGCTAATGGTAATGACGACATCCCCGCCCTGGCGACTGAAGCGCATACTGACTTCACCTTGGGCCGCTTTGCCCGCCGCCAAACGCTGATCACCGGCCTCGATACCGTGGTCAATCGCGTTGCGGAGCATGTGTTCCAGTGCCGGAATAATGCGCTCCAGCACCCGGCGGTCCATCTCGCCTTCGGCGTTGTAGACCTTGAAGTCCACATCCTTGCCCAGCTCACCACAGAGCTGGCGAACACCGCGACGTAGGCGCGGCACCATCCGCGCAAAGTGCACCATCTGCGATCGCATCAGGCCTTCCTGAAGCTCGGTGTTGACCCGCGACTGCTGAATCAGCAGGGTTTCCATGTCGCGGCTTTTATCCAGTACGGTGTTGCGCAGATCGACCAGATCAGACGCCGATTCCAGCAGTGCCCGCGACAGTTGCTGAAGCTGCGAGTAGCGGTCGAACTCCAGCGGATCAAAGCCTTCGGCACCCTCGCTTTCCATCTGCTCCTGACGGTGGATGATTTGTGCTTCCGTTTCCATATCCAGCCGCCGCACCTGCTCCTGCAGGCGCTCGACGGTCATTTCCATCTCATCCAGCGAGAAGTGAACATCGTTGACCTGTTCACCCAGGCGACCGCGGGCGATCGAGGTTTCCCCGGCGAGGTTGATCAAGCGCTCCAACAGTTCGGAAGGGACCTTGATCATTTCCTGCGGCGCACGCGGCCCCAGTGGACGCGCCACGTCCTGTTGCGTTGCGGCGGGCTGGCTGTAATCGGCAAACGGCGCCGGCAGGGTGTCGGTATCTGCGAAGGTCTCCATGGGCAGCTCGTCGCCACCCAGAGCATCCATTGTCGACACGAGTGTGTCCTGCGCCCGCTGCACGCGCTTCAACAAAGCCGGCAAATCCGGCTCACGTGCGGCCAGCGCCTCGGAAATGTCAGTCTCCATCTCGTGGCTGAGGTCACCAAGCTGGCTCAGCCCTGTCAGTCGCGCACCACCCTTGAAGGTGTGGAGGAAGCGCAGAATATCGTCGAGGTAAACGGTATTGCCAACATCCTCGTTCCAGTTCTGCAAGGCGGTGTCGAGGCCATCCAACAGGTCTCTCGCCTCTTCGAGAAAGATCGCCAAAATCTCGGGATCAACGTCATCTTCCTCAAGCTGCGAAAGCGCGTCCGGTACCTCGACATCCATCACCGGCTCAGGCTCTACGGCTTCGGGCTCGGATAGTTGCAACTCGCCTTCTACCGGCTCTTCCGCTATGGGCGCTGGATCACTGTTGTCACTGCGCAAGCTGCTTTCAAAGTCGCGCAAGGCCTCAAGTAAGTCGGTGTTTTCTCCAGCACTTTGTTCAGCGGCGATCTGGTTGAGATCCTCCATCAACTGATCGGTAGCCCGCTCGACCAGCGCAAGGTAGTCAGGGCTGACAGGATCGCTGACGTGGCTGAACAGAACCTGCAGCGCCTGCGCCATTTCAGCAGTACTCTCACTGCCAATGTCTTCCGCGCGCTGGGCAAATTGCCCCATTGTCGGGGCAAAATCGGCAAACAGCGCCGCATTCACGCCGCCGCTATCATGCAAGCGATCCGCGAGATGTTGCAGATGATCGCCATAGGTCATCAGGAACTGTGTCAGAACCCCTGGCGCCAACTCCCCCGACTGAACAGTATTGCTGCTTTCCGCGCGAGCGAGCATGTCGTTCATGGCCTGCTCAACCCGTGACTGAAGCTCTTCTGGCACATCCAGCGATGAGGGCGACTGATGGCGCAGCCGCAGTACCATTTTTCGCGTCGCCGCGAGCACATCACGGATCAGCGTTACCAGCGACTCATCCGCCAGCACCCGCATCGACCGTGCTTCTTTAACCAAACCCTCAAGCGGCGTGATCAGTTTGGCAACCGGCCACACCTCTGCCATTTTCGATGAGCCCTTGAGCGTATGCAGCGCCCGCTGCAGCTCGTCACTCAGGGCAACGGGATAGCTGTAAACGCCGTCGAGGAACTGCTCGACCTGTTTGAGGTGGACCTCTGCCTCACCAATAAATACCGCTGTCAGCTCGTTCTGTTCCGGAGAGACCAGTGGCGCGGTATTTGGCGTCTGCTCACGGCTGAGCGCCTCGGCCTGCGCAACGATACCGAGCAAGGCATCATCCGCGACAGGCTGGGATTGAGACAGCGCGTCGATCAATGCCGGTAATTCGGCATTCGCCGCTTCTACCACCGCCAGCCGCGCAGCATCCATGGTGAAGTGCCCTTCCACCACTTTATTGAGCATGTTCTCGATGGCCCAGGCGAACTCACCGAACTGCACGGCCCCCGCCATACGCCCGCTGCCTTTAAGGGTGTGATAAGCCCGGCGCACCTCCGCCAGCAAGGCATCGGCGTGCAGTTCATCGGCCAGGCGCGGCAGGACCTCATCCAGGTGCTGCTGCACTTCCCTGGCCTCTTCCAGGAAGATATCCAGTACGTCCGGGTCCAGGCTGTCGATAACCGGGCTGTCGATAGCCGGTGTCGGCGCAAGCGGAATATCATCGACGGGAGCACTGTCGACAGGCGGCTCAGCCGTATCGCGGGACGGCAACTGAACAATGTTCTCGGCCGAGGCACCCTGTAATGGGTAGCCGAGCCGGGCCACGCAGTCGGCGGCGACCTGCAGCAGGCTGAGGTCCTCACTGCGGCCCCCTTCGGCACTTCGCTCCAGGAAATAATCCACCGAAGTCACCGCATCGGCGAGGGCATCCAGTTGCGCCCAGTCGGGCGTCACTTCGCCGGTCAACAGTCGCTCGGAAATATAGCTTGTCGCCTGCACCAGCAGCGCGGCCGGCTCATCCAGACCGGCACTGCGCAGCGTCTCGACGGTTTCCGCGAGTTTGTCAGGCAGTGGCTGGAGGTGGTCGGTCCGCCACTGCTCAGCCACATAGCTCATCAACGCTTCCTGCACCTCGGCGAGTACCTCACGCACCTCGGTAATCACCGAGCGTCGCTCGTCGCTGAGCGGTAGCTGCAGCGTCGGCTGAGCATCCTCACCCGACAACTGATCGGCGATGCGAGCCAGCGTTCTGCTCAGTCCAAGGCGCTGACTGGCACTGTGCTGTTCAGCAGCGACGCTCGCTGCACGCAGGGTGTAGAGGTGGGGCGTCAGGCCGAGAATGGCCATGCAGTCACCGAGCTCCGCCAGCCGCTCTCCCTGCCCGGGAATGCGCTGCTCGCCATCCAACTCGGCAGACAAGTCGCGCAGCGCCATAATCAGTCGTTCACGCACGCCCTGACTGAACAGCTTCTGCGACATCACATCGCGGAGTGCCGCGTCATAACCCTGTTGCTGCCAGAGCGCGGGGGATTTATCACTGCACGCCGCATAGAACACCATGTCGTCGAGAAGACGGCTTCGCGGTACCTGCCCGTCACCACAAAGCAGCGTGATATCGCGCTCCAAGCCCTTGAGGAACTGTCGCAACAGCAGTTCCGACAGCGGCAATTGTTGCTCTAGATGAGCCTCTAATACCGCCGCCGCGGCCTGCCACAGCAATTGTTCTGCGGGATCGGCAATCAGACGCGCGGCGCGGCTGCAGACCTTTTGCAGATAACCGAGATTTTTTTCCGGGGACTCGCCGCGCGCATAGGCCTTGTAGGCGATCTGGTACATCTGCCGCAGCTTGGTCAGCAGTTCTTGTGCGTCACCGCGGGATACCGAGGCGTCGACCGCGGACGAGGGCAGGCGTGCTGTAAACAGCAATCCGGAGGACAGCAGTGTGTCACCTTGCGCGGCGCGCAAGCCGTTGAGAATCAAAATCAGCGGTACAGGGAGTTCATGACGGGCGCGACGCAGCGCGGCAAAGTAACCCGGCAAGGCTTCCGCCGCCTGCTGGACCGCCTGCGTGAGAGCCTGCTTCTCGGGTTCCAATAAACTGCGATCGGCGGCTCGGCGAACCGTATTTTCCATCTCCTCCAGCAGCATGGCAGCACCGCTGAACTCGATCATCTGCAGACTGCCCCGAGCCTGGTGCAGCTGTCCTGCCAGCACCTCAAGCGTTTCGGGATCGGTCCCGGCATCCGGGCGCGATTGAATAGTGCTTGCACAGTTGAGAACAGTCGCCACGACCTCGTCGCTCAACCATTCCAGTGCGATGTAATCTCGGCGATCGCTCATAGCCATGAACCCGGATTCTATAGGCGGGCCAGAATTCCGGTCTGGCCCGGCTCGCCCGCAGGCGAATTAATTGGGTAACGTGAAGCCCGCTACCGAGCTGCGCAGGTCATCAGTCATATTGGCCAGGTCACCGATGGACTTCGCCGTTTCGGTACTGCCCGCAGAGGTCTGCGAAGTGATTTCCTGAATAATTTTCATCGTTGCGGAAATCTGACCGGCCGAACGCGACTGGTGGGCCGCCGCGTTGGAGATCGTCTCGATCAACTCCGCCAGCTCCTGCGATACGGTTTCGATCTCGGTCAGCGCCGCCCCTGCATCCTGAGCCAGACGCGCACCGCGCACTACCTCGGAGGTCGTCTGCTCCATCGAGATAACCGCTTCATTGGTGTCGGATTGGATGGTTTTTACCAGCGCTTCAATCTGCTTGGTGGCGCCCGATGAGCGTTCCGCAAGACGCTGTACCTCGTCCGCAACCACCGCAAAGCCGCGTCCGGCATCACCGGCCATCGACGCCTGAATCGCCGCGTTCAACGCCAGAATATTTGTCTGGTCGGCAATGTCGTTGATGAGTGACACGATATCGCCGATTTCCTGCGTCGACTCACCCAGCCGCTTGATACGTTTGGACGTTTCCTGAATCTGCTCGCGGATATTATCCATACCCTTGATGGTGTTCTGCACCACCTCGGCGCCGGTGTTCGCGATCGCTACCGAGCGCTGCGCTACGGCCGCTGACTCGCGGGCGTTGCTGGATACTTCATCGATACTGGCCGCCATATCGGTAATCGCCGCCGACGCACCGGCAATTTCGCGCGCCTGACTTTCGGAGGCTTCCGCCAGATTCAGGGCGGTGGCCTGAGAGCTCTGCGCTGCCAAGGAAACGTCCTGAGCGGTTTCATTGATCTGCGAAACAAGCACGCGCAACTGGTCGATGGTGTAGTTGATCGAGTCCGCAATGGCGCCAGTAAAATCTTCGGTAACGGTTGCCGAGGTGGTGAGATCACCGTCAGCGAGGTCGGCCAGTTCATCGAGCAATCGCAGAATTGCCGTCTGATTGCGCTCGTTCGTCTCCGCAGTCGCGCTCAAGCGCCGCTGAGTGCTGCGAATCGAACTCATGCCCAACAGACCCAGTGCAATCACTACCAGACCCACAAAGCCAATTGCCGACACCACCGACAACGGGCGTTCTTCGTCGAGGCGACCGATACGGCTGGAGAGGTTACTGGTCACCTGCATGATTTCCGGCACATTGACGGCGATGGTTGTCGCCGAACCCGCGGATTTCAGCAATTCCGGGGACACCTGGAAAATCTCATCCACCGAGCCGCTGATCATCTGAAAGTCCTGACCAATACGCTGCAACAACTCCCGAGCGCTGGATTCCTTCACCGCATCCACACCGATAGCGCGGTTGCCCGCCAGCATAGCGCGCAGCACCGTGCCAAACTCATTGGCATCCACCGTAAACTGCTCCGCCGCGGCAGTCGCCGCTTCAGTCCCTTCGAGCATGCGATCCACGTTGCGGGCGATACGCTCCAACAGCAGTGACTGGCGCTGGGCAATCGCTACCTGATTCGCCGCAGCACCGCCTTTAAGCATGATGCCCACGACACGCTCGTAGGCTTCCTGTAATTGGGGAATCAACTGGTTGAGATTGGCGGCAACATCGTAGAGAAACAAAATCCGCTCGCGGTTACCCACAATGGTTTCCGCCGCGCTGTCGACCTGCGCCCACAGGCGATTCAGCTCCGCGACATCATTGCCCAGCATGGCCGCAGGCGACGGCAGATCTTTGCTGCCTTCCGCCAGCTCACTGCGAACCGCCGAAAAATTACGCTGAGCACGCGCCAGCGTGTCGAAAGACGCCGCATCCCCCAGCGCCGCCTCACGGGCAGAGTTGGCCAGCTGCTGCGCATACAGACGCATTTCACCGGTCAGCTCCAGATAGCGCTGATCGTAGTTGGCATCGCGAAGAATAACGTAGGTGTTAAAGCCCGCCCCGATAAACCCCACCAGCATCAGCAGTACCAGCACACTGACTCGGCGTCCGGTATTGAGCGTTGCTCCATCTCCCGGTTTTGCTTTCATTTGCCCCGACTCCAGGTAAGACCCGTTTGTTGTAGTAGTTCTGTGCCGCGTTATATCGCGACATCGTAAAAATCTCTGACTTCCATCAGTTTAAGTGGGCGAAACAGTGCCCACTGTCGGCTGCCCTGCCGATAGCTGCCGCCGACAAAACGCTGCAAGGCGTCCGGCACGTCGGCAGTTTCAGAATAGGCATCCGTTTGAAAATGCTGCATACCGAAAACGTCATCCACCACCAGACCAATGTAGATATCGCCGCGCTCTAACACCATCACCCGTCGCTGATGACGGGCACCGGTAACACTGTTGTCGAGAAAGGCCGACAGGTCCATCAGCGGCAGTAAGCGACCCCGCACGTTAGCGACGCCCTTGATCCAGCTTTTTACGCCCGGCAAGCGCGTGGTGGGCGGCTCGCTCATCACTTCCGCGATTTCACCCATCGGCACAACGCAGTACTGATTTCCTACAGCAAAACCTATACCGCTCCACAGGGATTCGCTGCTTTCTTTTGACACGGACAGCTCACCGGCATCGCGGCGGCTGCGTCTGGCGAGATCAACCAGATACTGAAATGCGGGATCGGCTGCCGACATGAATGCGTTTGCCGCCTCAGTTAAGAACAGATTCGATGGTTTTGATCAGCAGCTTACCGTCTACCGGCTTGGTCAGGTAACCCTTGGCGCCTTGACGTTGTCCCCACAGGCGGTCCGTTTCCTGATCCTTGGTAGTCACGATAATGACCGGCACCGCGCTGGTGGCGGGATCGCGACTGAGTTGGCGGGTCGCCTGAAAACCGTTCAGGCCCGGCATCACAATATCCATTAGCACCACATCCGGGTGCTCGGCACGCACCATTTCCATGCCCTGCTCGCCACTGTCGGCGGTCAGCACATCGTAGCCGTGCTTGCTTAAGATCTGACGGAGTTTAACGATCTCCGTGGGTGAATCATCGACGATCAGTACTCGTGGCATTGCGTCCCTCTCGCGTTGCACTCCCAGTTATGCACTTGCGCGCGCCGGGATTATCTCTGGCTTTCCAGCCTTCCCTTTGGCGTTATCGTTATTCTTCTACCGCGACGTGTGTCTGAATCGCTTCCAGCAGTTCGTTCTTGCTGAAGGGCTTGGTCAGATACTGGTCGGAGCCAACGATACGGCCTTTCGCTTTATCGAACAAGCCGTCCTTACTGGACAGCATGATCACCGGTGTGTCTTTGAATTCACTGTTGTTTTTGATCAGTGCACAGGTCTGATAACCGTCCAGACGCGGCATCATAATATCGACAAAAATGATGTCCGGCTTACTGTCGGCGATCTTGGCCAGGGCATCGAAACCATCGATGGCGGTGACTACCGTGCACCCGGCTTTGGCCAACAGCGTTTCTGTTGTGCGCCGAATCGTCTTACTGTCATCGATGATCATGACCTTCAGGTCTGAAAAATTGACGTCCATACACTCTCTAACCCTATGCTGACGGGATTCCCGGCGGAACCGATCTGGCGCCGATTCCCTCGGGGGCATTTTTTGTACCATGTAAAGGCAGCGGCCGCCACGCCCTTAGGGTGTAGACGTTTATCAAGGCAGCTGCCAGTGAGTCACTGTACCCCCACTCGCGGAAAATTGCCCGCGACATTGAGAATACGGTATTTTAGCGGCGCAGTGGTGTCGCCACCGCCCGACTCCGGAACCGCGCTATCATCGCAAGGCGACTGTAGGTCGTCCTGCGCTTCGTAGGGGGTTTGGGAGCTGTCTCACAAATTTGTCACAGGTGATGCAATGACAATTCGGCTAGGCGTGGTCATGGACCCCATCGAGCAGATCAACTACAAAAAGGACTCCACCCTCGCCATGCTGTGGGCGGCCGGAGACCGGGGCTGGCATATCGATTATATGACCCTGCCCGACCTTTATCTGGATGCCGGTAAAGCCCGCGCTCGCGTTCGTCAGGTGACCGCCTTCCGCGACCCGGAAAACTTCTACGAACTGGGCGAAGAGCGCGATATCGACATGGGGGAGCTCGATGTCGTGCTGATGCGCAAAGACCCGCCGTTCGACAATGAGTTTCTCTACGCCACCCATATTCTCGATCAGGCACAGCGTCAGGGCGCCTGGGTGGTCAACCGGCCACAATCCCTGCGCGACTGCAACGAAAAGCTGTTTGCACTGCAGTTTCCCCAGTGCATTCCTACGCTGATTGTCAGCCGGGACCCGGTGCGCCTGCGCGCCTTCCACCGCGAACATCAAGACGTCGTGATGAAGCCACTGGACGGCATGGGCGGCAGCTCCATTTTCCGACTTCGCCCCGACGATGCCAACGTCTCGGTAATTATCGAAACCCTGACCAACCACGGCCAGACCACGATCATGGCGCAGAAATACCTGCCGGAAATTGTCGATGGCGACAAACGCATTCTGCTGATCGATGGTGAACCGGTAGATTACTGTCTGGCACGGGTACCTGCCGTGGGCGAAAGCCGGGGCAACCTGGCCGCCGGAGGGACGGGGCGCGCGCAGCCACTCACCGACCAGGACCGCTGGATTGCCGAGCAGGTCGGTCCGGTCGCCAGGGAAAAGGGCCTGATGTTTGTCGGCCTGGATGTCATCGGGGACTCGCTGACGGAAATCAACGTCACCAGTCCGACCTGCATCCGTGAAATCGACACCCAGTTTGGCACCGACATTGCCGGCTCGCTGATGGATGCCATCGCCCGCAAGTTACCCGAGATGCCCTACCGCCAATGAGTGCTGTATTGCCGCCCAACGCCGATGCACCCAACCCTGAGCGCTTCGGTTTCATCATCTGCTTTGCGGCGGCATTGCATGCGGCGGTGATCCTCGGCATCACCTTCAGCGTGGGCGACATCGACGTTAAACTGCCCAGCCTTGAAGTGACACTCGCTCAATACCAGAGCAAAAATGCGCCGGATAACGCCGATTACATTGCGCAGTACGACCAACAGGGCAGCGGCACGCTGGAGGAGAAAGCGGAGCTGAGCAGCCGGGTAGAAAGCGCTTTTCATGACAATACGGCGCCCACTGAGCAGGTCCTCAAACAGGCTCGAGCCAACCAGGCCAGCAATGCACGTCCCGTACTGAGCACCCAGAGCGACAGCAGCCAGCAGCTTGCGTTGAACAACAGCGCAGAATCCCGCCCCGAACAGCGCCTCAACGGCAGCGACGACGTGGATGCCCTGAGTAACAACATCGCGGCACTGGAAGCCCAGCTCGATACGCTCAATCAGGCTTATGCCAGTATGCCTCGCCCAAAATTCATCACCTCGGTGGCCACCCGCGGCTCGCCGGATGCACTTTATCTCGACCGCTGGGAAGCCCACGTAGAGCAGGTCGGCAACCTCCACTATCCCGCCGAAGCGCGGCGGCTTGGTCTGGTGGGCGAGTTGCGTCTGCTACTGATGCTTCATCCCGATGGCCGCATCGACGAAGTGCGTATTATGCGCAGCTCCGGCCACCCGGAACTGGACCGCGCCGCCAATCGCATTGTGCGTCTTGCTGCACCCTACGAGGCGATTCCAGACGACGTGCTGGATGGCAAGAATCGCCTTGGCATCGTGCGCACCTGGCGCTTTGAGCGCGATGCCCTGCGCGCCAGTGGCCGCTAGTTCGGGCCGCCGCCTTGAGTTTGGCGCCAACTCCCCCATACTGATTCAAGACCACTTCACTTTTTGGACTCGTCTGCCCATGCCAGAACGCGCATTTCCCTCACTGAAACACCACTTCCTGGTCTCCCTGCCCAGTCTCAGTGAAGGAATTTTTGCGCACAGCCTCTGCTATCTGTGTGAACACGATGAACAAGGCGCGATGGGACTGATCGTCAACCATCCGCTGGACATGGACGTTAGCGAGATACTTGAGCAGCTGGAACTCGACAATCGGGCAGCCATTCCCGAAGAAGCCATTTATGCGGGCGGGCCGGTTCACACCGACCGCGGCTTTGTACTGCATCGCCGAGATACACAAAGCTGGGAGGCGAGCCTGCTGGTCAACAACGATATGGCGGTGACGACCTCTCTGGATATTCTCGAAGCCATCGCCGAACAACGCGGCCCCAAAGAACACTTGATCGCTCTCGGGTATGCGGGATGGGGGCCGGGGCAACTGGAGGAAGAGCTCGCCGACAACGCCTGGCTGAGCCTGCCCGCCGACCCCAAAATTCTGTTTGAGATTCCCGCCGAAGAGCGGATCGACGCCGCCCTGGCAACACTGGGTATCAACTTCGCCCAGCTTGGCTCAGACAGCGGACACGCCTGAGTCGTCGCTCTGCTACACTGCGCACGCCCAAACCACGAGATTCACTGCCATGCCCGCCGCTCATTACTTGCTCGCCTTTGACTACGGCCTGAAATGGATAGGCTGCGCGGTGGGGCAGAGCCTGACGGGGAGCGCCAGCCCCCTGTCTGCACTGCGCGCCAAAGACGGCACGCCCCGCTGGGAAGAAATAGAAGCGCTGCTGAACGAATGGCAGCCGCAGCAGGTGCTGATCGGCCTGCCATTGAATATGGACGGCAGTGAGTCGGAAATGTGTGCCCGTGCCCGCAAATTCGGCAACCGCATTCACGGTCGTTTCGGTGTGGCCGTCAGCTTTGCCGACGAGCGCCTGTCCAGCTTTGAAGCCAAGGGCGAACTGCTGGAACAGGGCGGCGGCGACTTCAAAGAGCGCGGCGTCGACAGCCTCAGTGCCGTCCTGATCCTCGAGAGTTGGCTGCGAGAAAACGGCTGAGTTCAGCGCCCTCGCGTGCCACCACCGCCACCGCGCGGTTTCTGATCGATGTCTTCCATGCTCAGTCGCCCTGCGGCCTCTTTCATCTGCCCGACATTGTTGTCGGCACCCAGCTTGATCAGCAGGCGCAAATCGTTGGCCGAGTCGGCGTGGGCAATGGCGTCCTGATAGGTAATCTCGCCAGTACTGTAGAGTTCGTAGAGCGCCTGATCGAAGGTCTGCATCCCCTGTTCGTTGGACTGACGCATCAAGTCTTTCAGCGCCGCCACGTCACCTTTGCGAATAAGATCAGCCGCCAGCGGCGTATTCAGCAGAATTTCCACACAGGCGCGACGCCCCTGCCCGTCGCGGGTCGGAATCAACTGCTGCGCCACCATGGCTTTGAGGTTGAGCGACAGATCCATCCACAATTGAGTATGCCGCTCTGGCGGGAAGAAGTGCAGAATGCGATCCAGCGCCTGGTTGGCATTGTTGGCGTGAAGCGTACACAGACAGAGATGCCCCGTTTCAGCGAAGGTAATGGCATGTTCCATGGTTTCGCGGGTACGCACCTCGCCGATCATGATCACATCCGGCGCCTGCCGCAGCATGTTCTTCAACGCCACTTCGAAAGACTCGGTATCAATACCCACTTCCCGCTGAGTAATGATGCACCCTTTGTGCTGGTGCACGAATTCGATGGGATCTTCCACGGTGATAATGTGGCCGCGACTGTTCTCGTTGCGGTGCCCGATCATCGACGCCAGGGAGGTGGACTTACCCGTTCCCGTCGCCCCGACAAAAATAATCAGCCCGCGCTTGGTCATCGACAGGTCTTTGATGATATCCGGCAGACCGAGGTCATCCGTAGTGGGAATCTGCGTTTCGATACGGCGCAGCACCATGCCGACCAGATTGCGCTGATAAAAAGCGCTGACCCGGAAGCGACCGACTCCTCTTGCGCTGATCGCGAAGTTGCACTCGTGATCGCGCACAAACTCGCGGCGCTGCTGCTCGTTCATCACGCCCATCACGGTTTCCCGCGCCTGTTCGGGGCTCAGCGCATTACTGCTCACCGGAATCAACTGGCCGTTCAACTTCACTGACGGCGGGACCCCCGCCGAAATAAACAGATCCGACGCGCCTTTTTCCTGCATCAGACGCAGCAGTTTTTCAATTTCCAAAAACGATCTCCCCGGCGTTCAGGCCGTTAAAAGTTCTCCGGGAACCGCGCCTTCAGGCGGGCGGCATCGCGGGTAATCTGGCGTTTGGCCAGCAGGTCTTTCAGACACTGATCCATGGTCTGCATGCCGACATTGGCGCCCGACTGAATCGCCGAATACATCTGTGCGACTTTGTCTTCGCGAATCAGGTTTCGGATCGCCGGGGTGCCAATCATAATTTCGTGGGCAGCCACCCGACCGCCTTCAGGCTTTTTCAACAGGGTCTGGGAAATGACCGCCTGCAGCGACTCCGACAACATGGAGCGCACCATGGACTTTTCCTCACCGGGGAACACGTCCACCACCCGGTCGATGGTCTTGGCGGCCGAGGTGGTGTGCAAGGTACCAAACACCAGATGCCCGGTTTCCGCGGCGGTTAATGCCAGACGGATGGTTTCCAAATCCCGCAGCTCGCCCACCAGAATAATATCGGGGTCTTCCCGCAGCGCCGAGCGCAGCGCTTCATTAAAGCCGTGGGTATCGCGGTGCACTTCGCGCTGGTTTACCAGACATTTTTTGGATTCGTGCACAAATTCGATGGGGTCTTCGATCGTGAGGATATGGTCGAATTTATTGTCGTTGATGTAGTCGATCATCGCCGCCAGCGTGGTGGACTTACCGGACCCCGTTGGACCGGTGACCAGCACCAGACCTCTGGGCAGCATGGATACATCGGTAAACACCTTGCCCATGCCCAGGTCTTCGAGGGTCAGCACGCGCGAGGGAATGGTCCGGAACACCGCACCGGCGCCGCGGTTCTGGTTAAAGGCATTGACCCGGAAGCGGGCCACGCCCGGCACCTCAAAGGAGAAATCCGTTTCCAGAAACTCCTCGTAATCCCGGCGCTGACGGTCGTTCATGATCTCGTATATCAGGCGATGAACTTCCCGGTGGTCCATGGCGGGAACATTGATTCGGCGCACATCACCATCGACCCGGATCATCGGCGGCAGGCCGGCAGACAAATGCAGGTCAGAGGCGTTTTGCTTGGCACTGAAGGCCAGCAATTCGGTAATATCCATGGTTCTCCTTACAACACAGCACAGTGCAGGGCCGGAACAGACACCGGCATTATCGCAGTTACGTACCACAAGCAAAGCGATCTGGAGCATAAATCGGCCATGAGCTCGCCGCAGACCATTACCGCCAATATAGCAGCCCTTCGCCAACGCATCGTCCAATCTGCCAGTGACGCGGGGCGCGATCCAGCGGAAATTACCCTGCTGGCGGTAAGCAAAACCCGAAGTGCCGAGGAAGTCGCGGTGGCGCTGGATGCCGGACTGACGCAAATCGGCGAAAACTACCTGCAGGAAGCCGTCGACAAACAGGCCGCCCTGCAAGGCCGAAACGCCTGCTGGCACTTTATCGGTCCGATCCAATCCAACAAGACCCGCGAAATTGCCAGTCACTTCGACTGGGTACACAGTGTCGATCGCGAAAAAATCGCCAGGCGCCTCAGCGAGCAGCGCCCCAAGAGAAAGCCGCCACTGAAAATCTGCCTGCAGGTGAATATCAGTCGCGAGGACAGCAAGTCCGGCGTGCTTCCCGAGGACGCCCTGACACTGGCCAAACAGATTACCGCCTTGCCCGCGCTACAACTGCGCGGACTGATGGCCATTCCCGCCGCCAGCGATGACCCTGCCGAGCAGCGAGCCGCCTTCGCCGCGCTGCGTGCTCTGCGCGACACACTGCAACAGGCATTGCCCGATCAAACACTCGACACCCTGTCGATGGGCATGTCGGGCGATATGGATGCCGCCATCGCCGAAGGCAGCACCTTGATCCGCATTGGTACTGCGCTATTTGGGCCGCGTCCGGCCAAAGCGGAGTAAACACGCATTTGGGCGCGACTTTCGGCGGCCTTTCCCTGCCTGATATACTCGCCAACCACGCTGCCGCCCCATCTGTATTCACGGCAGTATAGCCATCACCCGGAGGATTTCGGTGAGCACAGCAACCATTGGATTTATCGGCGGCGGTAACATGGCGGCCAGCATTATCGGCGGCCTGTTGACCAGCGGCGTCGACGCCCGGCAACTGCGCGCCGGCGACCCGAGCCAGGAGAGCCTCGACCGCCTGGCTTCGCTCGGCCCGATTACCACCAGCCAGGATAACCTCGACATTATTCCGGGCTGCGATGTGCTCGTCATGGCGGTCAAACCCCAATTGATGAAAGTCGTCTGCGCGGGTATTGCCGATACCGTGCAGGCCAGCAAGCCGCTGATTATCAGTATTGCGGCGGGTGTGACCAGCGACAGCCTTAACCATTGGCTGGGCGGCAATCTTGCCATTGTGCGCTGTATGCCCAACACCCCTGCGCTGTTGCGCTGTGGCGCTACCGGCCTGTTCGCGAACACCGCGGTCAGCGAGATCCAGCGCCAACAGGCACAGCAGATTCTCGACGCCGTGGGCCTGGCGCTGTGGGTGGAACAAGAAAGTGAACTGGACGCCGTCACCGCGGTCTCTGGCAGCGGTCCGGCCTATTTCTTTTTGATGATGGAAGCCATGCAGGCAAGCGGTGAAGCACTGGGGCTCAGCCCCGACGTTGCCAAGCAGCTCAGCCAGCAAACCGCGCTGGGCGCAGCCAGAATGGCACTGGAAAGCGACGTGGACGTGGCCGAACTGCGCCGCCGGGTGACCTCGCCGAAAGGCACCACGGAGCGCGCCATTACTATTTTTGAAGACGGCGGTTTCCGCGCGCTGGTGCAACAGGCACTGCAGGGTGCCGCGGACCGCGCCGACGAACTGGGCCGCGAACTCGAAGGGGAATAAAACACCGATGTCTGCCGCAAACGATATCTCCTACCTGCTGGTCAATACCGCTGTCGGGCTTGCCCTGATCGTGTTCCTGCTGCGCCTGATACTGCAACTGGTGCGCGCTGATTTTTACAATCCCATCTGCCAGACCATTGTTAAAATCAGCAACCCGCTGGTCTTGCCACTGCGCCGGGTACTGCCACCACTGGGCCGTATCGACAGCGCCTCACTGCTGATCGCCTTCGCCATTCAGGCACTGGGCATTGTCGTGCTGTGTCGACTGCTGTTCGGGGCGATTCCCAATCCGGCGCAGATCCTGCTGTGGTCAGCCATCGGCCTTGTGGGAGCGGTGGTCAACTTTTACTTCTTTGCCATCATCGGCAGCATCATTTTGAGCTGGGTCGCACAGGGCAGCTACAACCCCGGTGCGCAGCTCCTGTATCAAGTTACCGAACCCGTCATGGCGCCCTTTCGCAAGCTGGTCCCTCCGCTGGGAGGTCTGGACCTCTCCCCGATTTTTGTCTTCTTACTGATTAACGTGATCGAAGTCCTGTTGCGGCATATGGGCGCATCCGTCGGCCTGCACCCCGCACTGGTGATCGGCCTGTAAATTGCCATGACGGCGTTTTACCGCTGGCAGGACAATACGCTGCTGCTGTTCTGCCATATTCAACCCGGCGCCAGCCGGGATGAGTTTGCCGGCCTGCACGGCGAGCGACTGAAAATCCGGCTGCGCGCCGCCGCCGTTGACGGCAAGGCCAACGCCGCACTCTGCGCCTTTCTCGCCAAGCGCTTCAAGGTAAAGAAAGCCGATATCGAACTCAGTTCGGGGGCGCAAAGTCGGCAAAAAACCCTTAGAATTCAAACACCCGGAATACTACCGGCAGAACTTTCCATTTCTGCTGCACACAGCGACAAGGGATAAGGCGATCAGGTGACACAACACCCATCTCAGGAGCCAGACAGCGTAGGCATTGTCCAGCCGCAAACGCTGCATTTCGATCAGCCGCTGGTACTGTCCTGCGGCCGCAGCCTGCCGGAACACGATGTGGTTTACGAGACCTACGGTGAACTGAACGCCGCGCGCAGCAATGCCATTCTGATCTGCCACGCACTGAGCGGCCACCATCATGCGGCGGGCTATCACAGCGAGGACGAGCGCAAACCCGGCTGGTGGGATTCCTGCATCGGCCCCGGCAAACCCATCGACACCAATGTGTTTTTCGTGCTCAGCATCAACAATATTGGCGGCTGCCACGGCTCCACCGGCCCCGTCAGCATCAACCCCGAAACCGGTAAGCCCTGGGGACCAGACTTCCCCTATCTGCGTTGTCGCGATTGGGTAGAAAGCCAGCGTTTGATGATGCAGCACTTCGGCATCGAACAATGGGCCGCCATTATCGGTGGCAGTCTGGGTGGCATGCAGGCCATGCGCTGGGCATTGGAATACCCGGACGCCACGCGCCATTGCGTCGTGATTGCCTCGGCCATGAAGCTGTCCGCGCAGAACATTGCCTTTAATGAGATCGCGCGCAACGCGATCATGTCAGACCCCGAGTTTCACGGTGGCCGCTATCTGGAGCACAACACCCTGCCGCGACAGGGGCTGTCGCTGGCGCGCATGATCGGCCACGTGACCTATCTGTCGGACGATGGCATGAAAGAGAAATTCGGCCGCGATCTGAAAGCCGGCGATCTCCGTGTCGGCGCCGAAGGGCCGGTCGAGTTTCAGGTGGAAAGCTATTTGCGCCATCAGGGCTCGCGATTTGCCGAAACCTTTGACGCCAATACCTATCTGCTGATGACCAAAGCGCTGGATTACTACGATCTGGCGCGCGAGTACGACGACGACCCGGTCGCCGCCTTCAGTCACGCCAAGTGCGCATTTATGGTGGTGTCATTCACCTCGGACTGGCGCTTTGCTCCCAGCCGTTCGCGGGAAATTGTCGACGCGCTGGTCGCGGCCGGTAAATCGGTGAGCTACGCGGAGATCGAGGCGAACCACGGCCACGATGCCTTCCTTATTCCTATTCCGCGCTACGTATCGGTATTCAACGCGTATATGAAGCGTGTGGCGGAGGGCCTGTGATGCGTTTTGATCTGACCCTGATCCAACCCTGGATTAAACCCGGCGCCCGCGTTCTCGACCTCGGCTGTGGCGACGGGACGCTGCTGAAAACCCTCGGCGATGAAAAACAAGTGTCCGGTCTGGGCTTGGAAATCGACCCCGACAACATCACCGAGGCGCTGAACAAAGGCGTGAACGTGATTGAACACGACCTCAACACCGGTCTGGGCAATTTCCGCGACGACAGCTTCGATGTGGTGGTCATGACCCTGGCCCTGCAAACCCTGCGCTATCCGCATCTGGTGATCGATGAGATGCTTCGGGTGGGCCGCGAATGCATCGTCACCTTCCCTAACTTCGGGCACTGGCGCAGCCGCTGGCACCTGAGCGGACGCGGTCGTATGCCGGTCAGCAAGTTTCTGCCATACGCCTGGTATGACACACCCAACATCCACTTCTGCACAGTCAGGGATTTTGAGGTGCTCTGCGCCGAGCGTCATATCCGTATACTCAACAGCAGCGTCGTCAGCGGCGACAATACCCAGGGCGCGCTGGCTCAGCGCTTCCCGAATCTGCTGGGTGTCACCGCCGTTTACCACATCAGCAAATAAATGCCCTGTCAGGCGAGGAGACAAGCATGCGCGTTTTCAAGCGGCTTAACATTCTGTTGATCGGCCTGATCGCGGCGTTGCCCGCGATCGCGCAAGAAGACACGCCCCCCGAGGCCGCGCCGACCAGCAAACAGTTTGGCGATGTCACGGTGCACTTTACTGTGCTGAACACCAGCTTTCTCAGCCCACAGGTGGCTCGCAGTTACGGGATCGTGCGCGGCGACAACAAGTTTTTAATGAATGTTGCCGTCAGCAAACAGGAGGAGCAGCGCAGTCGCGCCTTGCGCGCCGAGGTCAGCGGCAGCAGCTCCGACCTGATCCACCGCACCCCGCTGGAATTTCGCGAAGTGATTGAACAGGACGCGATTTACTACATCGCCGAGTTGGAGATCGACAGTAAGCGCGAACGCCGGGGCTTTCGCCTGAGCGTGAAAACGGACGAGCGCCCACAGCCCTACGACATCCAGTTCAACAAACAGCTTTACCGCGACGGAGACTGATGTGAGCAGCAAAATTGTGGTGGCCACCGGCAATCGAGGCAAGCTCGCCGAATTCAGCCAATTGCTGGGCGAGCGCTTCGAGCTACTCAGCCAGAAAGACCTGAAGGTAGACGAAGCCGAGGAGACCGGCCTGAGCTTTGTTGAAAATGCGCTGCTCAAAGCCCGCAATGCCGCCGCCCAGACCGGCCTTCCCGCACTGGCGGATGACTCCGGCCTCTGCGTGAACGCGCTCAACGGCGCCCCCGGCATCTACTCCGCCCGCTACGCAGGCGATGGCGCCAGCGACACCGACAACAACGCCAAACTCGTTGAGAAACTGGCAGGCGAGAACAACCGCCGCGCCCATTTCCACTGCGCACTGGTGTTTGTGCGCCACGCCACCGACCCCGCCCCCATCATCTGTGAAGGCCGCTGGCCCGGCGAAATTATCGATACGGCCAGAGGCGGCAACGGCTTCGGCTACGATCCTCACTTTTACGTCGCGGCGCTGGATAAAACCGCAGCGGAACTCCCTCCGGAAGAGAAAAACCGACTCAGCCATCGCGGCCGGGCCGTCGCCGCATTTGTTGAGCGGTTTAAAGAAGAAATGCGATAGATAACTTCCCCAGCCTCGCCACACATTGCCATCACCACTAACCACGACACCGTCATCCCGGACTTGTCCCCGGATCCAGTGCCACCTAACCAGAAATTACCCACCGAGCAAAACTCCAGTGCGGCGGGATTGGACCCCGGCTCGGAGGCCGGGGTGACGAAGTGGTGCAGGCCCAACCGCCATCACCGCTAACCACAACACCGCCATCCCGGGCTTGCCCCGGGATCCAGAGCCACCTAACCCGAATTTACCCACGAGCAGAACTCCAGCGCGCTGGGATTGGGGCCCGGCTCGGAGGCCGGGGTGACGAAGTGGTCTAAGCGCAACACCACTGAACAACGCGCTGTAAAGAGGAATAACTTCACCCTTCCGCTACAAGCAAACACAAAGCATCAGAAACAAAAAAGGGCCCGATAGACCGCAGCATTTGCTACGTTCCATCGGGCCCCGTCCCTAAGCGGCTTTACGATTCGGGCTGAGGCTCCATTTTGCGGCGGAAGCTGCCTGAGATACGCACCACATTGTCACCGCCTGGCATGATTTGCTCACCGTCGATAATCAGCGCTGTGGCCGTGTAGGTGCCGGTCACATAGCCATTGTCATCGCTGAGAATTTCTACCCGACAGGCAGCGCCATCCAGCGTGAGCACAGCCTTGGCGTCGCGGTCGTACTGCGTAGTCTGATACAGCGCGCCAATCGCTTGCAGATTTACCTGCACCGCGCGATTGTCGGCACTGTTCACATCAGCGCAGTTATACACACCCACTTCACGCGGCATATTGATCACGTCCAACTGGAGCCCTTTGCGGCGATCCAGAGTGCGATGACCGTACTGGTTGTAAGCGGTCTCATAGCCATACAGCTGATCGAAGGCGTCGTAGAGGAACTTGAAGCGATCGCCCGTCTGCCAGTGGCCACTGCCGTCTTCAACACGCAGGGTCATGCCGACTTCGTTGGGCGCCAGTTCGCCTTCGTCACCGCTGTCATCATCGGGGCGCGTCAGCACGACAGCATAGTTACGGAATTTCCCGCTGATTTCCAAACGGCGGTCTTCGTCCTCCAGCAAGTTTTCCTGAGCAAACAAGGTCGCGGTATAGCTGGCGTCGTAGAACTTGCCACCGCGCGACACGGTAACGATTTCACACTCGCCACCGCTGTCATCAGAGCTGTAACGCTGCTCAAGCAGGTAAGTACCCACTTTCACCCACATATGCATAGCCCCAAAGCGATTCCGGTACTCAGTGCCGCAGTTGTAGGTGGTGTCTCCGGCAAAGCCACCGTTGGGCTGAGTGCCCGCATGCAAGCTGATGATATCGGAGGCATTGCCGGTAAACGGCGGCGTGCCGTCATCAGGGCTGGTACCGCCGAGACCAACAGGGTTATCCAACAGGAAGTGCTGATCTGAGCCGAGTTCGAAACTGGGGTTGTCGGCCAATTCGATACTGCCGAAGTATTCCAGCGGCAACTCGCCCTCCAGTGCCCCGGCCGTACCAACATGGTCATAAACCTTAAATGGCACATTTTCGAGCTGGATTTCGTAGTCGCCTTTCTCCAGGCTGGCCGACAGGATAACGCCCTGTATACCACCCAGCTCGCTCACATAGTCGGTGCGCACCGTGCAGTCGCTAGCCGTGTAATCACCACGATTATCCGGCGCCCCCGACGTAGCGTTCATCGACAGCACCATCTGCAACTGCTCGTCGCAGGTTTGCTCACCCAAGACAAGGGGAACATTCAGATACATGGCCGCAGGCAGTAAGCCTTCGTACTCAGTAGTATCGATGGTATTACGGGTATCGACGTTAAACCGCAGCTGCCGAACACCACCCAATGTTGTATAAACGCTAGCGAAGTCCAGCGGATAGCGGTAATCGCTGTCTGCAAACTTCAAATAGGCGCCATTCTTGCCATTCAGGGGATCGTAAACCGGGTTATCGAGATCGCCAGCGACACCACCGCCGCCGGTTTCGCCGCCGGTTTCGCCGCCAGTCTCACCACCGGTTTCGCCGCCAGTCTCACCACCGGTTTCGCCGCCCGTTTCACCACCGGTTTCTCCTCCAGTCTCACCGCCGGTCTCACCACCCGTCTCACCGCCAGTCTCACCGCCGGTCTCACCACCCGTCTCACCACCCGTCTCACCACCGGTCTCGCCGCCAGTTTCACCACCGGTTTCTCCGCCGGTCTCGCCGCCGGTTTCTCCACCCGTCTCACCGCCAGTCTCTTCCTCACCAATCGTGCTGGAATCCGGGGTGAGCGCCGCAGTGTTTGCCTGCAAGGCCGAGTTTGCTAGCAGCGCCGCCTGAGCGCTGATCGCCGCCGTCAAATCTGCCACGAAGTCGGTATAGGGAACGGTCACAGAGCTGCCATCAGCCATACCGTCCAGTGCGCTGTCTTTGCCGTCGGCAACCAAGGCATTCATGGTGTTCACCGCAGGCAAGCCATCGCCGGATGACAGCTCGGCAAGAGCTGCCAGTAATAAGGCATAGCGCCCCGCTTCGGTGTCTTCCAGGCTGTTGACTGCCGTCGCGCCGGACACCAAGCTCGGCACGCTGAGAATACTGGTCAAGCCCGGCGCAATCGCGGCGCGGACCTCTTCATTAATCGCGTTCACGTCATCACTGGTCAGCGGGGAAATACCGCGCGCCAAGGCAATCTCATACGCCAGATGAGTCAGCGGCGTGACCGCCAACGCGGTATTGGGTGCAATCGCCATCGCGCGCATACTCTGCCCCGCCGGAAAGGCCAGTGTTGCCTTGGCAGACTCGTCGTAATAGCTGGCATCACTGCCACCGACTACTTCGATGACTACCGGCCCACGGTAACGACCGTAGTCAACGACCACACTCCCGTCAGCCGCCGTCGTTCCGGTGCCGATCAGCGTTAGGCCATCGGCTTCGTAGACATTCACCAGGGCACTGGAGACCAAACCGAGAGACGGTGATACCGCTACCGATTCCGATTTACCGCCTTGGGGATATTTATGGTCATCGTTACAAGCTGCCACCGTGACGGCTAAGGCCAGCACGGGCAGGTGCTTCCAAGCTAGAAATCGCATAGTGTTCTCCGACTCAACAATCATCGCATTCCGTCGCTGCAATACGGGCGGCGCGAAACATCTTTAGCATTCCGCGAACAGTATTCGTGGAGTCAGCGCGACCCACCACCCCGTGTACGGGGGTAATCGCGGGGATAACCGAGCGCCATCTCCATCAACCACTACACCGTCATCCCGGACTTGATCCGGGATCCAGAACCACCGAACCCCAAATTACCCACGAGCAAAACTCCGGTGCGGTGGGACTGGACCCCGGCTCGGGGGCCGGGGTGACAGAGTTCTGCTGGCTGAACGCGCATCTCCATTAACCACCACACCGTCATCCCGGACTTGATCCGGGATCCAGAACTACCGAACCCCAAATTGCCCACGAGCAAAACTCCGGTGCGGTGGGACTGGACCCCGGCTCGGGGGCCGGGGTGACAGAGTTCTGCTGGCTGAACTCGCATCTCCATTAACCACCATACCGTCATCCCGGACTTGATCCGGGATCCAAAACCACCCAAGCCGCAACCAGCCACCGCGCAGCGCGCCCAGCAAAGACAAGTAATGAAAATGGAGTAAATTCCCGGTTTGTGAGTCAAACAGAGAATGCCGTGTTGCCAGCGCTGGCTTATATCGCCAACATTGGCGTACGGGAGCCCCGGCTCTGGCCACCCATCACATCAACAAGGAGAATCGAGCGCATGCTGAAATGGATACCGCGCGTCCTGCTACTGCTGGTCGTGCTCGTGATTGCCACGGTGCTATTTGCCATGGAACCCATCGCAAAATGGGCCATAGAAAGCGAGGGCAGCAAGGCCGTCGGCGCTCGAGTAACGGTGGATAGCGTCGACATCAAACTTTATCCCACCCATGTCGCACTGAATGGCCTGACGGTTGCCAATCCGCAGGAGCCGATGCGCAACTTGTTGGAAAGCGAACGCATTTCTGCCGATGTGGATACGAAGGCCCTGCTCAAACAGCAGGTAATTGCAGATCAAGTGCTGCTCTCGGGACTCCAGCTCTACACCGAGCGCAGCACACCGGGCACGCTGGACGGCAGTATGCCTCCACCCAAACCGGAGCAGGAAGGCAGTGGCATGCCCAGCATCACTCTGCCCGATGCCAACGCCATTATGAGCGAAGAGCAGGCGATTATTCAGGCCGAGGTCAATGACATCGAAAACGGCTTTAAGTCGCTGGAAAGCAAGTGGCAGGAAAAGTCGAAAACCCTGCCCAAGGAAGAAACTTTCAATGAATTCAAACAACGCTGGGAAGCGCTGAAGAAGAAAAATACCCTTGAGCGCCTGGCCGGTGCCAAGCAGCTCCGCGACGATATCAAAGACGAGCTGAAGCAATTCAAAGGGCTTAACAAAGAGCTCGGCGCCGATATCGACATGGCTAAATCACTTACCCAGCGCGCCGCCAAACTGCCCTCGGCCCAGAGCCAGCGCATTATGAGCAAGTACGGTATCGACCAGGGTACCGAAGGCATGCTGCGTTTTCTGGTTGGCGATGAAGCCACCGCGATGGTTCAGCGCGGCCTGACGCTCTACCGTGAAACCGTAGGCGACCTGGCAAGCAAAGAGCCCGAACCCACGCAACCGGAAGCCAGCAGTGAATTGCCGGTGAACATTCTTATCCGCGAAATCCTGATTGACGGCTATCAAATGGTCGGTGAAGAAAAGCTGGCGTACTCCGGAGAAATCCGCGACGTCACCGACAAACAGGATTATTGGAACAAGCCCATCACCATGCTGCTGAAAGGTGGCGTCAATAATGCCTCGCAATTGCAGATAGACGGCATCTTCGACCAACGCGGTGACGCGCTCAAAAGTGCATTCAATATGGCACTAAAGCAGTTGGCACTGTCCGGGATCTCGCTGTCACAAAGCCCGCAATTGCCTCTGCAACTTGAAAAAGGGCTCGCGGATATCAACGCCAACTTTGCCGTTAACGGCAGTGACCTCAGTGGCTCCGTCAAAGGCTTGGTCAATCAAGCCAAATTGCTGGTCGCGAATGCCAGCAGCGAGAATGATACCGCCCAGCGGCTCGCCAAAGCTCTGGAGAGCGTCAGCAAGCTGGTAATGAACCTGAACGTCGGCGGGAGTGTCAGTGACCCCATCGTCAAATTGAAGTCGAACCTCGACAGTATTATTGGCGATGTCCTCGGTGAGGAGCTGAAGGGCCAGCTAAAAGAGGTTGAGGCCGACGTCAAAACTAAAATTCAGTCAAAATATGGCGACGACCTCAATCGTCTGCAGGAAAAACGCGAGCTGCTTGCCGACTACCAGAGTCTGCTGGGCGATCGCGAAGCGGCGCTGCAGGCGATTATGAAAGAACTGATGTAAACCGCAGTAACGGCGGGCCTGTGAGGCCCGCCGCTTTTCTCTATAATCCCCACCCTTTTACCACCGAAGAGATCATGCCCATGAGCGAGCAGGCCCTGCTGCAACGACTGGCCGACGGCACCGCTGACTTTGCCGATGTCATCAGCCATATTGATACTCACTACGACTTTCAGCCCACCGCCTTTCGCAATGGCGACACGCACAACGATGCCGGAACGAATAATGGCTCGTGCAAGATTTTCGCCTTTGGCAAACTGAAAGGCCTGAGCCCGCAGCAGACCCTGAATGCTTTCGGCGACTACTACCGTAAAGACGTTCTGCAAAACCCCGAGGGCAGTGATCACGCCAATATCCGCAACTTTATTCAACACGGCTGGGAAGGTATCGACTTCGAAGGCGAGGCGTTAACCGCCCGATAATGAGATAGCAATGGGGGCGGCTTGCGAAATGGCAGCCAATTGCCAATGATCCAGGCCTGAACTCAAAGGCACTAGACCCCGGCTCGGGGGCCGGGGTGACGCAAAGTAAACGAGCCTCCCCCTATCGCCCGCATACCAAGCCCCGGCCAAAACAGCAATACAAGATCCGCCGCCCCGCTCCCGACACCGTCATTCCGGGCTTGACCTGGGATCCAGAACCACTGAATACCAAAGCATGCACAAAGCGCCGACCATAAACTGAGGCCTGAGGATCGAGGCCGGGGTGACGCAGGGTAAACGAGCCCCGTAGCCTCAATCGTCCACATGCCAAACCTAGGCCCAGACAGCAATACAAGATGGCTGCCACCCCGTTCCCTACACCATCATCCCGGGCTTAACCCGGGATCCAACCGAAAGACTTACAGAGCGCAAACCACAACCTCAGGGCCCAAGACCCCAGCTCGGATCCCGGGGAGATAGGACAGAAACCCGGTCAATAAATAATTAAATAGAAAAAATTGTCTTCATTCGTTTGCAGGGTGGGAAATAGGGGCTATATTTCTCATAGGCTCAGGATGAGCCGTTGGCATGGAAGGCTGTCTCAAGGACGAGAGTCAGCAAAGGATTGTGCGACGTCGCCACAAAGGAAGGCGGCCGCCTTCCTGCCGTTCTTTTCTTTTTCTACCCTACCCAGTAGAAATTACGCTGAAGGTCTTAATCACTGATCGCGATAGCCATCTGGATTCTGGCTTTGCCAACGCCAGGTATCTTCCATCATTTTTTCCAGGCTGCTTGCCGCACGCCAACCAAGAAGCGTCGCCGCCTTATCGGCATTTGCCCAAAATGCGGGAAGATCACCGCTTCTACGCGGCGCATACTGATACGGCACATTCTGGCCAGTGACTTCGACAAACGCCGTCACCATCTCCAGAACAGAAACGCCATTACCTGTGCCAAGATTAATCGCGTGTAAGCCCGGCTGATCCAGTACCTGCAGGGCACGACAGTGGCCATCGGCCAAATCCACCACATGCAAATAATCGCGAATGCAGGTGCCATCAGGCGTTTCATAATCGTCACCAAAAATCGCCAACTGCTCCAGCTTGCCCACCGCAACACGACTGATAAAGGGCATCAGATTGTTGGGAATACCCAGCGGGTCCTCGCCAATCAAACCCGACTCATGGGCACCGATCGGATTAAAATAGCGCAGCGCGGCGATGGCCCAGCGGTCATCTGCCACGCAGATATCCGCCAACACCCGCTCAACCATCGCCTTGGAGGCGCCATAGGGGCTTGAGGGCTGCCCGAGAGGCATCGTTTCCTCGTAAGGCACCGGCGCATCTGGGCCATACACGGTTGCCGAAGAGCTGAAAACCAAACGAAATACGTCCGCTCTGGCCATGGCTTCGCAAAGCACCAACGTGCCATTCACGTTATTCTCGTAATACTTCAGTGGTTGCTCGACGCTCTCTCCCACCGCTTTCAAACCGGCGAAATGAATCACTGCATCAATCGCGTAACTCCCAAACACCCGATCAAGCGCCTCCGCATCACGGATATCCGCGTGAACAAACTCCGGGGCAATACCCGTGATCTGCTCTATCCGTTCAAGCACCTTTATGTTGCTGTTAACCAAGTTGTCCAGAACAACAACCGCGTGCCCCTGCTGCTGCAGTTCAACCACCGTGTGGCTGCCGATATAGCCTGCACCACCAGTAACCAGAATTGTTGCCATGCCTTCCTCGTTCATTACTCGCACACAGCAATGTGTGCATCCAATTTTGCTGTCTGACTCGATATGACTCGTAAGGCCTCAAAAATCCTCAACCCCGTCATGCCGGACCTGATCCGGCATCCAATACCACCGAGCTCCAATCCACCCACCGCTCCACGCCTATAACTCCGTGGCTCTGGATACCGGCTCAAGGCCGGTATGACGGTACCAGCGGCCCGCAGAAATCCAACATACACATCACCGTCATGCCGGACCCAATCCAGCATCCAACACCACCGAGCCCAACCTCACCACCGCTCCACGCCTATAACTCCGAGGTTCTGGATACCGGCTCAAGGCCGGTATGACGGTACCAGCGGCCCGCAGAAATCCAACATACACATCACCGTCATGCCGGACCCGATCCGGCATCCAATACCACCGCAGAGCTAATCACTCACCATACCCAGCTAAACTCCACGCGGTAGTGACGACGAATTCGCCCCAAGCCCCCACACAAAAAAGCCCAGGTATTCCTGGGCCTCGCATCAGCAGCAAATACTCACTTTGCTTCAGCAGGCGCCCTGCCGTAACGGTCTTCAAAGCGCACAATGTCGTCCTCACCCAGGTACGAGCCCGACTGGACCTCAATCAGCTCTAGGGGAATCACGCCGGGGTTCTCCAAGGCATGCACCACACCGACGGGAATGTATGTCGACTGGTTTTCAGTTAGCATAATTTCCTTATCGCCATTGGTCACTTTTGCCGTACCTGACACGACAATCCAATGCTCAGCGCGGTGATGGTGCATTTGCACCGATAGCTTGGCACCGGGATTAACGGTAATGCGCTTCACCTGGTAGCGCTCGCCATTATCAATAGAGTCGTAAACGCCCCAAGGCCGATGAACGTGGCGGTGATGCAGCACCTCGTTCCGTCCTTCGAGCTTCAACTGCTCAACGATCTTCTTCACATCCTGAACCTGATGCTTGTCTGCAACGAGAACCGCATCGTTGCTTTCAACAACGACCACATCACTCAGCCCCACAGTTGCCACCAGACGATGCTCAGCACGGATATAGCTGTTGCGGGTATTATGGGTCAGCACATCGCCAGACACGACATTGCCATCATCATTGCCATCGGCCACTTCCCACAGTGACGACCACGCCCCAACATCACTCCAGCCTGCAGATAACGGCACCACAACGGCCTTACTGGTTTTTTCCATTACCGCGTAGTCAACGGAGTCGTCCGGGCACTCGGAAAATGCCTCCGTGCCCACACGCAGAAAATCCACATCCCGACTTCGCTCGGCATAGGCCTGCTTACACGCCGCGTAAATATCAGGCCGATGGGCTTCCAGCTCGGCCAGATAGGCATCTGCCGCAAACATGAACATGCCGCTATTCCAGTAATAGCCGCCATTATCCAAATAGGACTGTGCTGTATCCGCGTCCGGCTTTTCTACAAACTCTTCAACTTTGTAGGCCGAACCCTGCGATTCGCCACGACGAATATAGCCATATCCGGTATGCGCGCTCTCCGGCACAATACCAAATGTCACAAGATACCCGGCTTCCGCTTCAACAGAGGCCTTCATTACCGCTTCTTGAAACGCCTTAACATCCTGAATGAGGTGGTCCGCTGCCATCACCAGCATCAACGGCGAAGACGACTCGCTTTGTTCAAGAAGATCAAATGCCGCTAGGGCGATAGCCGGAGCAGTGTTCCGTCCCACTGGCTCAAGAATAATCGACGACAGTTTCTCTCCGGCCTCTTGTGCCTGCTGGGCAACAATAAAGCGATGCTCCTCATTGCAGATGACCGTGCTGCCTTCTACCTCCACGCCTTGCAGGCGAGCCAGCGTCTCCTGAAGCATCGTTTGCTCCCCCGCTATTGGCAGGAACTGCTTTGGGTACAAGCCACGACTCGCCGGCCACAAACGGCTGCCACTGCCACCCGCCATCACGACTGCGTACATGAAAAAATCCCCTCATCCTGAACGTGGATAAACCAATAAATACGTTTACTGAATGCTACTATGCTAAAAGACAAACCACCGCGACATGGCGCAAGAACCCAAACTCTACTGCCACCATTATCTTGGGCTCGCCACAGGTGCAACACTAACGAGCCCAATCGAAGCACGCTTCCATGCTTACAAACCGGAGGATCTGGATACCGGCTCAAGGCCGGTATGACAGCATGAAGGAACTCGCGACTTGCAGTAATCCATCATACCCAAGACACCGTCATGCCGGACCCGATCCGGCATCCAGTACCACCGAGCTCAAACAACCACCGCACCAAGCTCACAACGTTGAGGCTCTAGATACCGGCTCAAGGCCGGTACGACAGCATGAAGGAACAGACGATGCACAGTAGTCCATCATACCCAGATCACCGTCATGCCGGACCGGATCCGGCATCCAGTACCACCGTAATCAAAACCACCTTCCGCTCTAAATCAGAGGCAGCTTCAGCCTAACCCTCAACAATCCGAACGCTCCGCCCACGACCGATGCCGTAGTACGCCAAACCATAACCCTCAACCAATTCCGGGTCATACTGATTCCGACCATCTACAATTACCGGATACGATAGTGCGGCTTTAATCTCTTCAAAATCCGGCGCCTTAAACACGTTCCATTCCGTGCACACAACCAAGGCATCTGCGCCATTTAGAGCCGCCTCCTTGGTACCCATCAATGCTAAGTCTGAACGGTGCCCGTAAATACGCTGAGTTTCATTCATCGCTTCAGGGTCATAGGCCTGAACACTCCCGCCCGCTGCCCATACCGCTTCCATTAATACACGACTCGGCGCATCGCGCATATCGTCTGTATTCGGCTTGAAAGAAAGCCCCCACAGGGCAATTTTCTTGCCTTGTAAATCGCCATTGAAGTGCTGAGACAAGTTCTCAAATAATTTACATTTCTGCCGCTTATTCACCGCCTCAACAGAACGCAATAGCTCTGGCGTATAACCCACCTTTTCAGCGGTGCGCACCAACGCCTGAACATCCTTAGGGAAGCACGATCCACCATAGCCACAGCCGGGATAAATAAAGTGATAGCCAATACGCGGATCAGACCCAATCCCCTGACGCACCTTTTCAATATCGGCACCCAGCCGCTCAGCCAGATTCGCAATCTCATTCATAAAGCTGATCTTAGTCGCCAACATACAATTGGCCGCATATTTAGTCAGCTCCGCCGAGCGAACATCCATCACAATCAACTTTTCATGATTCCGGTTGAAGGGCGCATACAGCTCGCGCACCTTCTCTTCAACCTTCGGGTTATCTGTACCGATTACAATTCGGTCAGGCCGCTGACAATCAGCAACGGCCGCACCCTCTTTCAAAAACTCCGGATTGGATACCACATCAAACGGCACATCGACGCCGCGCTCACTCAGCACCGCCTCAACTGCCGCCTTAACCTTATCCGCCGTGCCGACGGGTACAGTCGATTTATCAACGATAATCCGGTGCGACTCCATATGGGCGGCAATGGTTTTGGCAACGGCCAATACATACTGCAGGTCAGCGGAGCCATCCTCGTCGGGTGGCGTTCCCACAGCGATAAACTGAACAACACCGTGTTTAACGCCGCGCTCGGCGTCAGTGGTAAAGTGCAAACGCCCAGCCTCAACATTAGCTTTAACCAATGGTTCTAAACCAGGCTCATATATCGGTATCAGGCCCTTTTTCAGGTTTTCCACCCGCTCGGCATTCACATCCACACATACAACGTTGTGACCAACGCCGGCCAAGACTGCGGCCTGTACTAAGCCCACATAACCAATGCCGAAAACTGTTACTTTCATAAATCAGACCTGACCAATCTTACAATCTTAGATTTTAACATAGCCAGCAGCGCCTGCTCTCACATCGGGGAACCCAGCAGCATAAGCCGTAGTAATCACGTACCTTAATCACTATTTAGTCGAGATAAATATTAAATTTTGAGGCATTACATCTCGTAGTTACAAAGCGTGCTCTATCAAAAAATTACCTTTTAGCGAGATTTAGGAAATCTTAGGCAAAACCGCCAGCAAAGCACTTTTCCAATCACAGGCAGGCACAGAGAAATCCTTCATGAGCTTCTCGCTTGTCATAACAGAATAAGCAGGACGAGCTGCCGGAGTAGGATAATCAGCTGTCGTTATCGCATTTACTATCGGTTTTGTTGAGAGCATTCCGCTATTGCTGGCTTCTTGGAATATCTCGCTTGCGAAAGCATGCCAACTTACAGCCTCGTCACCCGCGAAGTGATATATACCGCTGCAGAAGCTCCCCTCTTTTACTTGCTCAGCGATCACATAGCAGGCTTTGGCAATATCACCGGCGTAAGTTGGGGAACCAATTTGATCTGCAACGACCCCGAGCTCACTTCGCTCTTTCCCAAGCCGTAACATTGTTTTCACAAAATTATTGCCGTACTCACTGAATACCCAAGCTGTGCGAAGGATAATATGCCTATCACAGCGGCGCTGAACCTCTCTTTCGCCGTCTAGCTTTGTTTGCCCATATACCCCCTGGGGGTTCGTTTCATCACCTTCGAAATATGGGACATGCGCAGTACCGTCAAAAACATAATCGGTAGAAATATGAATCAGCAGCGCATTCACCTCAGCGGCCGCATCCGCAAGGTTTGCGGGCCCAGCGACATTTATGGCATAGGCAAGTTCGGGCTCTGACTCTGCCTTATCAACAGCGGTATATGCGGCGGCATTGATAATAACGTCTGGGCAAAATGCTTTAACGGTTTGGGCTACCGCAGCCGCATCGCTAATATCTAGGGCGTCACGTCCCAGGGCCTTCAGCTCGTGGCCTGAGCCACCGTAGACATCTTGTGTGCAACGTCCGACTTGTCCATTTGCCCCCGTTAGCAAAACCTTCACGCGCTCAGCTCCGCTTTTAACTCTGAAAAACTGGGCGCAGCACTGTCTTTAGCCGAAAGTTGAATTTCCGCATCACCAATGCTCGGCCACTGAATAGCCAACTCCCCGTCATCCCAAGATAACGAGCCTTCATCGCTGGGGTCATAGTAATCCGTACATTTGTACTCGAAATCTGCAGTATCACTAAGTACCAAAAATCCATGAGCAAAACCTGGCGGCACCCAAAACTGGCGCTTATTTTCTTCAGAGAGGATAACCCCCTCCCACTCCCCAAAGCTTGGTGACCCCTTACGAATGTCTACAGCGACGTCAAATACCTCACCGCGAACAACACGCACCAACTTACCTTGCGGCTTAGTTTTCTGAAAATGCAGACCTCGCAATACCCCCTTCTGGGAGCGAGAGTGATTATCCTGCACAAAAGTCAGATCTATACCGGTCTGCTCGCGATAACGCTCTGCCTGAAATGTCTCGAGGAAAAAGCCGCGTTCGTCGCCAAAAACCTTCGGCTCTATAATCACGCAATCCTTAAGTTTTGTTGGAATAACGTTCATAAAACTGTCCCATCAACACGCGTGGAATTTATTGGTAGCCGTCGGCCACTTTTAGCAAATACTGACCATAGCCTGTCTTTTTCAAAGCTACTGCTTGCTCGGCAAGTTGTTCTTGACTTATCCACCCCTGGCGATAGGCGATCTCTTCCAAACAGGCAACTTTTAAACCCTGCCGATGCTCTACCGTCTGAACAAAATGCCCCGCCTCAATTAAAGAATCGTGAGTACCTGTATCCAGCCAAGCGAAGCCGCGACCGAGCACTTGAACATTGAGCTTACCTGCCTTCAGATAGGCAATATTTACATCGGTAATTTCCAGCTCACCGCGGGGTGAAGGCTGGATGTTTCGCGCAATTTCTACTACATCATTGTCGTAAAAGTAGAGGCCTGTCACCGCATAAGAAGACTTTGGCAGCGAGGGCTTTTCCTCGATACTGATTGCTTTACCATTCGCATCGAAATCAACCACACCAAAGCGTTCGGGATCAGTAACATGATAACCAAACACTGTCGCTCCCGACTCTATCGCAGCGGCCTGCTTTAATTTTTCGCTAAAGTGCTGGCCATAGAAAATATTATCACCTAATACCAAGCTCACATTATCGTTACCGATAAAATCAGCGCCAATGGTAAATGCCTGCGCCAAACCATCTGGACTGGGCTGCTCAGCATAGCTAATTGAAATACCAAAACGACTCCCATCCCCCAATAAACGCTGAAACCCCGGCAAATCTGTAGGGGTAGATATAACTAATACCTCACGAATACCAGAGAGCATCAACACCGAGAGCGGGTAATAGATCATTGGCTTATCATAAATGGGCACTAGCTGCTTTGATATGCCCATAGTAATCGGGTGCAGGCGAGTACCGGAGCCTCCAGCCAAAATAATGCCTTTATAGGGCTTCATAACTATCCTTGATTAACGTTAAATGTTGTGGAAGCGGCTTCAGCCGCGGAAAAACCTGGGTACTGTGCTATATACACCTACGCATTCTCACCCACCCGAGCCAGTTGATAATCCCCGGATAGCACCCTCTCCCACCACTCGCGATTTTCCAGGTACCAAGCAACCGTTTTTTTCATGCCAGACTCAAACGTTTCCTCCGGCACCCAGCCTAATTCACGCTGAATTTTCCCTGCATCGATGGCATAGCGAGCATCATGCCCCGGACGATCTTTAACGTAGGTAATTAATCGTTTGAAACCACCTTCACAACCACTGGCTAAGGAATTAGGGTTGTCGGGAGCCAATTCTTCAAGCAAATCACATATCGTATTTACGACTTCAATATTCTGTTTTTCATTGTGGCCGCCTATATTGTAGGTTTCGCCCACCTCACCCTCGGTTGCCACTTTAATCAACGCTCGGGCATGATCTTCCACATAAAGCCAGTCGCGAATCTGCTTTCCGTCGCCATATATAGGTAGTGGTTTTCCAGAAAGCGCGTTTAAAATCATGTGTGGAATGAGCTTTTCCGGAAAGTGATATGGCCCATAGTTGTTAGAACAATTAGTAACCACAACTGGCAGACCATAGGTGCGATGCCATGCACGAACCAAATGATCAGAACTGGCTTTTGACGCAGAGTATGGCGAGCTTGGGGCATACGGCGTTGTTTCTACAAATAGGTCGTCAGTACCCTCCAAATCTCCATACACTTCATCGGTAGAAATATGATGGAAACGAAAGCGACTCCTTGCTTCGCCTGACAAAGTCGACCAATAAGCCCGTGCACACTCTAGTAGATTATAGGTACCGACTATGTTTGTTTGAATAAATTCACCCGGCCCATCAATAGAGCGGTCAACATGACTCTCCGCCGCCAGGTGCATAACGACATCTGGCTGATACTCTGAGAAAACTCTATCGAGCTCTGATCGATCACAGATATCCACTTTCTCAAAGAAATACCTGTTACAATTCGCTATATTTTGTGGAATTGACTCCTTATTACCCGCATATGTTAACGCATCAATATTAACCAGATCGTGAGAAGTTTCATTAATAATATACCGAACAACCGAGCTACCAATAAATCCTGATCCACCCGTCACAAAAACAACCATTTTAGATCACCAAATAAATCCTAAAGAATGACGCCAAGTTTATTGCTGATATATTCTTTCAATTCCTTTTTAAATCGACTATCGCTAAACTTTCTCGAGTGAGCCCTCAAAACTTCTCGATCAAACTCATACTTACCCGCCTCTAGGCTCATCACGGCTTCACAAATAGCTTCTGGCGTTTGCTCATCGAAATAGATTCCAGTCTCACCGTGAATAACGGAATCAAGAACTCCACCTGCAGCATAGGCTATCACCGGCGCACCTGACGCCATTGCCTCGACAGGTACAATACCGAAGTCCTCAACCCCTGGAAAAATCAACGCTTTACACTCACTCAACATTCTCTTAATTTCTTCAAAAGGCTGCCTACCCATAACTTCAACATTTGACTGTGCATTTTCGCAGACAGATTCAAACAACTCACCCTCGCCCACTACTTTGAGTGGTAATCCGAGTTTATTGAAAGCTTCGACAGCAAGATCAGCTTTTTTATATCTTACTAGCTGTCCGAGATACAAATAGTAGCCTTTTCTCTCCTCATTAATGGAGAATTCATCAACACTTACCGGGGGGTATATAACTTTCGACTCCCTTCGGTAGTATTTATTGATTCGACTCGCAACAAACGATGAGTTAGCTATAAAATAGTCAACTCGGTCAGCCGACAGCCTATCCCACATTCGCAACCTTCCAGCAAGAACGGGGAAAATCAGCTTAGTGAAAAAACTAGCACTTTTTTTATACTCATGATACATGTCCCACAAGTACCTCATCGGCGAATGACAGTAACACACATGGAGCGCATCAGGCCTCGTAATCACCCCTTTTGATGGCCCTGATTCACTGCTAATAACCAGGTCATATTCAGTCAGATCCAATTGCTCCAGCGCGAAAGGCATAAATGCCAGATATTTTTGGTACATTTTTTTAGAAAATGGCAACTTGGAAATAAGACTCTTATTAATACTTCCCTGAAAGTTACTTGGCAAAGTATTCTTCAATAGATCATCATCACACACATGTAAGTACAGGTCAGCCGATGGAAACAAATCCAACAACGCCAAACAAACTGCCTCCCCCCCCCTGTTTGTCAACCACCAATAATGAACAATTGCTACCTTCATCCTACCAGCCACCAAAATTAATCAAGTTCACGTGTAGACCTGAGCCAATAATTCACTCAGCCTTCCCGACACAGCAGACCAACGATAATAGAGAGCCCTCTCGAGACCCATGTTTCGCATCTCAGAAACAAGTTCTGGAGAGTCGATCAATTTGTTGATACCCGCGGAAATCGATTTGATATCGCCGGGATTGACAAGAATTGCTGCACCACCCGACACCTCCGGCATTGCAGTTACATTTGACGTTATCACGGGAGTACCGGATGCAAAGGCCTCTATAATCGGCAAGCCGAAACCCTCATAGAACGAGGGGAATAGCAAAAACTCCGCTCCCTTATATAAAGAAGCCAATTTTTCTTCAGTTAACTGGCCGGCGAAGATGACCCTATGCCCCGCACCGTGAGCTTGAGCTATCGCCTTTAATTCATCATCGACTGGCCCTGTAAATATTAACCTATAGTCACTTTGAAGATCGCTCGACAAAAAAGCACGTAATGCACCCTTTTCATTTTTATGCTCCTTCCGATTTCCTACACATAATGCATATCTATAACCCGGACGATATTTCTCAGAATTATTGTGGAAAATCTCAGAAACCCCGTTACCCACATTAAAGACATGCTCCGGCGCGATACCAAACCAGTCTATTATCCTTGACCGTGAGAAATCTGAGACGGTGACAATAGCTTCCGCCCGCCTACACAAAACTCTCAATACAGACTGATAATAAAGACGCTTAAGGACGTTCGAGTTTTCATTTCGATCAATGTGGTTAAGATCATGCAAAGTAAAGATATAAGGAACTCTTGACATCAACGGCGCATTATAACCAGGAGAATAGTAAACGCCTTCAACTTCATTGCGAAGTTTATACGACAGCCTAAAAGGATCTAATGGGGATGTCGGCATAGATTGCAACATACTGCTAACACCCTCATGAGAAATACGCGCTGCTAGCTCTTTTGAATACCTACCAATTCCATTATCTCCGGACCACCGATCATCAAATATAACTCGCATTTTAACTACCTACTTGCCCAGACGATAATTTGCAAGGAACAGCCTAAGAGCCCCCCCCAACGCCAAAAAAACAACAAACTTTGTATCCAATAAGTAATTCGTCCCAAACCAGAACAAAAGACAAAATGCAACCCAAGGATAAACAATCAAAGAGATAGGTTCATTATCGCTCCAGGCTCGCCAAAAATATCCCGTGATTAAACCTTGAAAGAATATAATGACAAACGCCCACACACCCAAATCTAAATATAAGTACCCTAAATTAGTCAACCAAATAATATTAGGATTTAATCCAGCTGACCCTACCTCCCGGAATTCTGAAGCCCACAGCTCTTGGTAGCTAGGCCAACCCATATAGGAACTTAAACCAAAAAAATTATTAAAAGACTCATTGAAACTTATAAAGCCACTGACAAAAACACCTGAACCAGCATAGTAATTTCCCAACCCTCCAGAAAGAAGCAAAGCTAATCGGTTGTATGAAGCAATTGTATAAGCCATCAAGTCAGACACGAGCTTATACTGATCAGCTTCACCCCTTGCCAAAGAGAATAAAAAAAAGACAGCAACTATTGAAGAAAAAGCGAAAGCAGCAACTACCATTGCCTTCGGAAGCTTTATGGCCTTAACATCGTACCTTCGCCTTAGATAAATAAAAACTATACCAATCAAAAATGGTATCAGCTCTCCTCTAGTAAGCCTCATAATGCTAGAAAGAACTATAGATATGAAAAGTACACGAAGCGGCCAATGTAGCCGATCTTTTCTACCCTTCTCGAATAAACTCACCCCTAACGCAAACCAGTAAATACCGATACATGCGATATTTAACAAACCGCCATCAACACCGACCTCACCATCCTTAATCTTATAGCCTTCTTGGTTTAAGATGATATCCGCCAATAGATGGCCAGAGGAACCTGAAAAAAAAGCGTCTGCGATATTTGCTATGGCAGCAATAGCAACGACTCTCGGCAACAACCAACTTTTCCTATATCGACCCAAATCCCGCACAGCGAGACCACTTCTAAAATACCTAGAAAGACCAACCCCCCCAAAAAAAATTAGTGACGAAAAACCATAAAAAGCAATCATCGCCACATTCGCGAACATAAAATTCGGCTCTCCAATTACTTTTTCGTAGTATGAAGGAGGAAAAATCACAGCCACTAAAAATATCGCTGTTGTCGCGCACCACAGATGAAAAGGCGATATATATTTACCCACAATTATATTCCTATACGCGGACTCCTCCCCAATACCCTCCTAACAATACCGGTCAACCAGTTAAACTTTTCCTCACCAAGCAGATATCCAACTACAAAATAGACATGAAACATCGGGTACTTTTTAAACCCTTGTCTCCCAAAGGCCTTGTACAAAGCAATATAGTCCTTTAAGGGCAGGTTAAACTGGTCCTTAATATACGGGTAGAAGTAGTTTGCATAATCCTTGCGAATCAACTCCAAAAGCCCCTCTCCTACTTTCTTCTCCGCAGCAGCTGCAATATCCAATGCCCCTGAAATCATTCTTAACCTCGCCTCCGGCGTGTAAGCCCCAGGAGTATAAATCCCTTTCTCCTTTTTGGAATTACCGAAATCAGGCGGGACATTATTCCTGCACAAAACTAAAATATCCGAACAAGTTACAGCATCCTCTTCCGCCAAAACTCCAGCGGTCATGTGCATTTGATAGTATAAGCTACCATCATATTCATCAGTTTTTATTCTTTCCGCAGCATCCCTTTTAACAATATAACCCGATATAACGCCTGAACGCCGAAAACATACACTAACCGCTTCAAGACCTCTTTTTAGAACTCTCGATTCCTTAAAATACCTAACCTCTTGATTGATCTTTTCCGGAAATTCGTCAAACCATGCATAGCTTTTCAGAACCAGCCCAATGGATTCATTATCCCGGACTAATTCATGCACAACCTCTAGCGCGCGGTCACACATAATATCGTCGTTCCCCATAAAAAAACAATATCTACCCTTAGAAACGGAGACAAGCTTTCTTATATTCGCGTCATAACCAAGGTTTTCTTCATTCTCTATATATCGAATTTTATCTTCGTATTTAGACTGGTAGTCGCAAACAATGTCTTTAATACTTTTTCTTTCCGGCGAATCATCTTCACAAATAACAACTTCGTAAGAGTCAAAATTTTGCCTGAATATCGAATCCAATAAACTACTTAAATGGATTGCCCTATTGTAAGAAGGAACACATATAGAAAAAAAAGGCCTAGCTTTCACAACTTTCCCACCGCTTACTGTCAAAATTAAATTTTTTTATAACCCTTGCCGGGCTCCCGCACGCTATCGAAAAATCAGGTATCCCAGACGTAACGACTGAGTTGGCGCCTATTATCACGCCATCTCCAATACGCACCCCACCACAAACAACAACATTATCACCTAACCAGCAATTTTCACCCAATGCAATCGACCCACTTGAACTCAACTCTCTTTGCGCAGGTGGAACACTGGGCGCACTCCCCTCCCCACCGCCGTAAAAACCATGATTGTGATCCCCAATATATATATTGCTACCAAACAAGCACCCATCCCCTACGGTAATTGAATTAATAGCACTCAGATGAACACCTGAAGACATGGAAACCCCATCACCAATCTTTAAAATCGGGTCATAATCTTTACCAGCATAACTAACGACCGCCTCCAACCACACATCCCCGTTGACAAATAAACCCTTTCCAAAATCTATGCGCTTAACACCACGAATTTTTAGCCTGCCACTAACACTCATCCCTGGCGCGCCGTAAACCAATGAATAAATTAATGACCTCACCTTTACACAAAGCTTGTTAGTGACAATAAAAAAGGATGGCAGCAGACCTTCTGTTTTTATCAAAGAAATCAGCTTTTTCAACCTATCCTCCTCTTTACAATATACGCAGAAAGCAACAACACTATAATTTCTACTATTAAATTAGCTACCGCCCCGCCCACACCTTGGAATAAGTAAACTAAAAATACAAAAAGAGGTATTCCAAATACAGCTACAGCAAACAGTATTCGACTGACCCAGCGCTCATAGCCAAAAGCGGTTAGCGTTTGGATGCACAATATATTGGCTGCTACACTAACTGGAAAGACGAAGATAAATAATTTAAGTATCTCACCTGCGTCATCATAACCTCTGCCAAAAACATTCAACATTATCCAGTCCGCAGCAAAATATACTGCCCCTGCAAAAAACATTGATACACTTAGAAGCAAAAAAGCTATGCGCTTTAAGTATGTCACTGCACCAGCTGGATCCACTTTAACAAGACCAGCGACATGCGGATACACTGCGTTACTAATCGGCCCGTATATAGCCTGCAATCCTCGAACAATTTTTTCAGCAATATGATAATTCGCAACGACTGCCGGAGAGGCTACGATACCCAATATAAATGTATTTGCCGTCGTATAGGCACTGATAGCAGCAGTTGAGACGAATATATCTCGACCATTAGAGAACTGCCTCCTGATTTTATGCATCGATACTCCCTTTAAGCCAGCAACGTCTACTTCGGCAAATACCAAGGGCAAGCACAGAACCGCGCCGATCAATGGACTTAGCGATTGAAAAAGTATTGCGACTAATACATCGCCCTCATTCCTGACAAATAACAGCAACCCCAAAAAGGCTGCCAACTTACCCACTATCTGCAAAATGCTTACATACCCCATTCGCTGCAGCCCCTGAAAAAGCCACTGCGGATAAATGATATTTGCCAGCACCAGAAGAGAAACAACCGATATATTTTGAAAATTGAGCCTCACACTGCTAAAGACGAGACCAAGGAAACAGATTAATAAAACAAGAATTGTGAATAGCGTTAATTTACAAAACAATATTGACCAAAATATCTCGCTTACTTTATGCCGACTAGAACCAATGGTTGCGACATCCCGCGGGCCACTTAAGTTAAAGCCATATTCAACAAATATCACACCTAGCTGGCCAATTGACATTACGAATGCCAAGACACCCAAACCATCAACACCAATAGTTCGAGCAAGAAACGGAATGGCTAGCAAGGGCAATCCAACATGAACAACCTGGCCAGCCAGCATATATATTGCGTTTTTTCTAACAAGTGCAGTCATGCTGGCGTACACGCAGCCGGGCGAAGTAAGGCCTTTCCAAAATAGGTTCTTACAACATTGAAAACTCGGGGCCTATTTCGCATTTTCGGAGATAAAGCCCTTATAGAAAGTCAAAAATATTATTTTAATATCCATGCCAACTGACCAGTTGTTTATGTAATAAAGATCACATTCAATTCGTTTACTTAGGTCTGTATCACCGCGCCAACCATTCACTTGTGCCCAGCCCGTAATTCCAGCTTTAACCATGTGTTTTTTCATATAACCGTCTATATCGTGCTTAAACTCGTTAACAAACTGCGTACGCTCGGGCCGCGGACCAACAATCGACATATCACCAAATAAAACGTTCAAGAATTGAGGCAGCTCATCCAAACTCGTTTTGCGAATAAACTGTCCGAATTTATTCGTTGCTTTGCTGCCGGCATTCCCCCATTGAACTCCGTTTTTTTCTGTATCAACGGGCATAGAGCGGAACTTGTACATCATGAAGGGTTTTCCCGCACGACTAACGCGCTCTTGGCGGTAGAATACTGGCCCCGGTGACGACAGCTTCACGCCTATGGCCAAGGCGATCATGACTGGGCTTATGGCAAGCAGAATTAAGGCGGCAAGGGTTCTGTCTTCGACGGCTTTGACTAGACGGTTCATTCCTGTCATAGGTGACACTTGGAGATTGATCACCGGCATATCGGCCACTTGCGTTACGGAGTTATTAATTAGCCGGAAGCCTTCCATGCCAGGAATTAGGCGCACATCTTGCGTAGCGAAGCGTAGCTCTTCGAGGATTTGATTGATTTCTTTCTCTTTAGATAGCGGCATCGCTATCCATATCTGGTCGACTTTATCGGCACTCTTCTCCAGATAGCTATTAATTTCGTGGAAATCGCCCAACAGAGTTTCACCGGGTATTTCATCCGCACCGAAGTAACCTCGCACATTGAAACCGGCCCACTCGGCGCTTCTTATAGTATTAATCGTACTGGTGGCCAGGCCATTATCACCCACAATCACTACGTGGGTTTGATTACGACCACGCCGCCGTGCACGGCGCAAAACCGCACGCACGCAGCTACGCACTAATAGTATCCCGCCGAGCCCTGCGAAGAACCATACTGAGAAGTATTCAATACGGGTGGCATCTGCGTTTTCAGTGAAGTATAGGAGGAACGCCAAAATCAAGAAGTTGAAGGTCCACGCCTGGGAAGCATTCAGCAGTTCTTTAGCTGAGCTTTCACCTCGCCAGGCGCGGTATAAGCCAATGGCGGGATAAAGCCACAGCGCGATGACCATACTCATGGCAACGCTCAAGGCCAGGAAGTTATCCATTTTAATGCTGCCGTATACCAGGCCATGGGCGAGCATTGCCGAAGCTGGGATAACGGCGATATCGCTAGCGCGATGCAAGAGCGCAAGGCGAATTTTGGATTCGGAGACGAACGGTTTGTTTTTATCCATTTCTCTTTCCTCCACTACAAGCACACGGCTTTAAGCGGTGCACTGCTAGCTTGGTGAAAGTTATTGGATGGAGTGCAGCCAAAACCGGGTTGCGCATCCAAAATAACGGCTACGCAGCCCCCCTGCGACACTGCCGGTGAGTGAGCAGATTTGGTGTTCACAGCTATTCCCTCGCTAATGCGGTTAGACAAGTCTTTGCTTCGTTGTAAGGCAGCTGGTCGTCACCAGCACCAAAGACCCGCAGTATCCCCCCATGAGGGGTAGGTCCACACCCCCTATATACGGTAACCTGCTGTGATCCAATCACGGGGCAGGCTAACTTGAGGGCCGCTATTTTGCTCCACAACGGTGCGGAAACCAAGCCAGCATTGCTATCGAGTGACATTGTGACAAGTTGGACCGCGCAAGTGCGACACAGCGCCACCCATCAAGTGCAGTTTTTGCGCCAACAACGTGCGCGACCTGTGAGGCAATGCACATTTTGCGCCAGCTAAGTGCACACAAAGCCCGTTTCGACTCATATCGCCATCAAAAGATTGATGCGCCCCTGCTTACAAGCGCGGAGCTTACATGGCGATTACTACGACGGCGTTAAAGTATAGGTGAAGTTTTAGGCCGCCTAACTTAGTAAAGAACAGGGCGCAGCTAAAACCATTACTCCCCCTTGTGGCTTTTTTGTGGCATGCGCTTGGAGGCTTGCTGCTTTTGGGGGCGCTATCGGTAGGGTCGGCTGCGAGATTTTTAGTTCAGGGGTATTGGATCCCGGCTCGGGGGCCGGGATGACGAACTGTAGCCCTTGTCGTCATGCCGGACTTGATCCGGCATCCAGCACTACGGAAGGCGGATAAAGCTCGGCGCCCAGTTTGGATGAAGGGACTCGGAGGCCGGGATGCCGATCGGGGGAGGTGTCGCGGAGCCGGGATGACAGCGGGAAAGGAAAGGCCGGGGTGTGACGGGCAACGCATGCAATGTCGTGACATTGTCACAGTTACTTGGCATGATCCTTGTCCTGCTAATTTGTGGGCGCGTATCATCTACAGCCGCACCACTATCAACCCGACAGCGCGCCGCGCATCACAAAAAATGGACACCTGAGCAATGAGACACGGCCAAGGGCGGCTTATCCGCTGGTTTCGCTTCGGCACATCACTACTGGCAGCGGCACTGCTGCACCAGCAGGCATTTGCCAAGCCCTGGATCGGCCCGGATGAGTTGGTACTTCGCCACCACATAGAACTGCTTTCGGCCAGCGGCGTGCTCACGACCCCAACAACCCAGTGGCCATTAATGTGGGGCGCGATCCTTCCCAATTTGCGCCGCGCTCAGGCACAACAGTTGAGCGACTCGGAACGCCAGGCTGTCGACGCGCTTCTGGCCCGTTTCGAGGAAGAGCGCCAACCGCTCTCGGCGAAAGTAGAAATGGCAAGCAGCAAGCAGGAACGCCGCTTTCTTACCGGATTTGGCAATCACAACAACGCGCCGGAATACGCGGCGGTGTCCAGCGAGTTTGTCAGCTCAGGCTGGGCCGGGCAGCTCCGCATCAGCTATGACTCTCCCGACGCCCCAAGAGAGCATCGCCGACTGGATGGCAGCTATCTGGCAAAAGCGTTTGGTAATTGGGGCGTGAGTGTTGGAGCAATCGATCGCTGGTGGGGCGCAGGTTGGCAAAGCAGCCTGTTGCTGTCTAATAATGCTCGCCCTGTTCCCGGCATCGCTTTGCAACGCAACCGTGCCCATGAATTTGAGAGTGCCTGGCTGAACTGGCTAGGCCCATGGCAGCTACAAGCCTTCGCCGGACAAATGGAAGGCGACCGCGCCGTGCCGGAAACCAAGCTACTGGGAATGCGTGTTGCTGTGAAACCGATACAGTGGCTGGAAATTGCTGCAAGCCGTACCGCTCAGTGGGGCGGAGAGGGTCGCCCGGAATCTTTTTCGAATTTTAAGGACTTAATGCTCGGTAATGATAACCGGGGCGACGGTGGCCTCACTCAGGAAAACGAGCCAGGTAACCAGTTGGCAGGCTTCGATGTCAAAATGCTATGGGCCACCCCCTGGGGTAATCAGGGCGTGTACATTCAGCACATTGGTGAAGACGAGAGTGGCGCACAGCCGTCTCGCCTGACCCATGTCGTCGGCCTGAATGGTCTGCTTGCTGTCCAAAAGCACCGCATCCACTGGTTTCTGGAGCGTACTCAAACAACCGCAGGCGCCTTGATTGGAGATGAGCGTCCTAATTACGTATACGAGCATGCTATTTATAAAAGCGGCTATCGCTACAAAGGGCGCGCGTTGGGTGCCAGCATCGACAACGACAGCGAGCTGGATACCTTGGGCGTTGATTGGATAATGCCGAATCAGGGCATGATTTCACTGCGGTATTCGGATGTGGCACTGAACATTGATGGCGGTGGCCGCGCTCCCGCCGGGCGGAGTGCTGGAGAAGGAAACAGCCTCGAATTGAGTTACGAGCAACGCTTTGGCACGCTTCGCGCCAAAGTGGGCTACTTAAATATTGATGACGGACTTCAACTTTATAATTACGACCATGGCATAGAAACTGCCTTCATCGAAGCCAGTTACCGCTGGTAAGCGTACAGGGATTAGCGGACAGCTCGTCGTTGCAACAACTTAACTAATATGGGTGAACTATGGATGTAAGGAAGCTGGCAGCCTGTGTACTGGTGGCCGCCACAGCAGGCTGTACTGTCGTGCCAGGCAGTAATATGAACCGCATGAACTCCGTGTGGTTTGATGACACCCCCGAAGAGTACACACCGGCAGAGACTGCCATTCAGTATATTCCGATCAATGCCACAGTGCTTGCACATCTTAGTCAGACGACACCCGCACAAGTACTCAGTAATGCAGAACTGGAAGCCGCCATTGCCGATTATCAGTACCGGATCGGCCCCAGCGATGTGCTGACAATTACGGTTTGGGAGCACCCTGAACTGACCATTCCCGCTGGCTCTTTTCGCACGGCTGCCGAAGGCGGTAACGAAGTCAAAGCTGACGGCACGGTGTTCTACCCCTATGCCGGCGAAATCCATGTGGCAGGGAAGACCACTGCCGAGATCAAGGCCATGCTGGAAGAGAAACTGGCATCGGTTATCAAGCGCCCGCAGGTCGATGTGCGCGTTGCCGACTTCAAAAGCCAGCGAGTTTACATCAGCGGCGCGGTGCGCCAGCCAGGAACACTGCCTATTACCTCAACCCCCCTCACGCTGGTCGATGCCATCGAAGGCCTTGGCGGGTTAGCGAATAACGCGGCATGGCAGCACATCCGCCTGACGCGAAATGGCCAGACACAGGAAATTTCTTTGCGCTCGCTTTATGAGCAGGGGGCATGGAGTGAAAATCTGCTACTACAGCACGGTGATCTGGTGCACGTCCCACGCAATGATGCCGATAAAATCTTCGTACTTGGCGAAGTCAATCGCCCTCAGGGAATCGCCATGTCGCGCACAGGCACCACATTGGCAGAGGCTCTGGCCAGCGCAAACGGTATTAATGAAAACCGTGCCGATGGCCGGGGCATTTATGTACTGCGCAACACCGGCGTAAGCCGCGACAATGCCAATCAACCCGTCTATACCGCTACCATTTATCACTTGAATGCCGCCTCCGCAGTGGGTTTCATGCTGGCCGACAAATTTACTCTGGAGCCCAGAGATATTGTGTATGTTTCGCCAGCCCCGATCACACGCTGGAACCGCTTCCTGAGCCAGCTGCTGCCGAGCGTCTCTGCTGTAGGTGTTATCGACGACTTGGGCGATAACAACGACTAACACTCGATAAATTTACTATTAAAAAGCAACGTTTAAACACTCTCAGCATGATGCTGAGCTCGCTGGAAGTTATTACATGAGTACACAATCACCCGCTGCGCAGCCCAAGCCTTCGAGTACTGAGGATGAAATAGACCTGCTGGCTTTGATCGGAACCCTTTGGGACAATAAAAACCTGATTGTCGCCATTACATCTGTATTTACGATTTTGGGTGTAGCCTACGCACTTCTCGCTACGCCGATATACCAAGCCACAGCAATTATACAGGTAGAAGAAAAGCAGCCCGGCCTGCCCGGCATGAGCGACATTACTGAAATGCTCGGCAGTGAATCTGAAGCCGTTACAGAAATCGAGCTTATTAAGAGCCGAAGTGTTGTCGGCTCTACCGTAGACAAACTGCACCTAGCGATCGAAGCCAAACCTGTATACGCACCAATATTGGGCGGCGCCATTGCGAGGAAGTTTAAAGATGCGGACGGTGAACTAGCCACCCCTATTTTAGGGCTGAATCAATATGCCTGGGGAGGCGAGAAGCTAGCAATTACTGAGTTGGATGTACCTGACGCCTTCTATGGCGAAGAGCTGGAGTTGATCGCTGAAGAAAGTGACAGCTACCAATTATTGGGGCCAAAGGGAACCCCGATCCTGGAAGGTAAAACCGGTGAAAAGCGTGTTGAATCCGGTTTCAGCATTTACGTGCAATCATTGAACGCCAGGCCAGGAACTCGCTTCAGCGTAATTAAGCACCGCCGTCTTAGCACTATTATTGAGCTGCAAGAGGAGCTAGGCGCCTCGGAACGCGGTAAAGACTCCGGCATCATTGCCCTGGCTTTTGAACATAAATCGCCGGAGTTTGCCGAGGATATACTTAACACTATTTCGCAGTTCTATGTTCGCCAAAACGTAGAGCGCCAATCTGCCGAGGCATCAAAGAGTTTAGAGTTTCTCCGTAAGCAATTGCCCATTATCAAAAAAGACCTGGAGAAAGCAGAGGCCGAGTTTAATAGCTATCAGGTCAAAGCAGGGTCGGTAAATATTAGTGCAGAAGCTGAGGCGTTGCTTGAGCAAGTAGTAGAAATTGAGACCAGCATCTCTGAGCTTCAACTAAAGCAAGCAGAGCTGGACAGGCTGTATACCCGCGACCACCCGAACTACCAAGCTTGGCGCGACCAAATGGCGGAGCTGCAATCACGCAAAAACCAGATGGACAAGCGTATAAAGGGCTTGCCTGGTACACAGCAGGAACTGCTAGGGCTGAAACGCGACCTAGAAGTTGGGACCGAAATCTATACACAACTGCTGAACAGCATCCAAGAATTGGACATTATTCGCGCAGGAACTGTCGGGAACGTTCGTATCGTTGATGATGCAGCGGTCGATGTTGAAGAGCCCGTTAAACCCAAAAAAGCTCTGATTGTGGTTGTTGCTACACTGTTGGGCGGCTTCCTTTCAGTCGCTTTGGTGTTGGTGCGAGCGGCACTGAATCGGGGCGTTACCAACCCAGATGATATCGAAGCGATTGGCCTGCCTGTGTATACCAGCGTGCCGCTGTCGGATGAACAGCGTAAACTGGATGGGCTTGGCCGCAGGCGCTCCGCGTTGCGTAAAAAGCAAAAAAACCAGCACCCCCACGATTTGTTGGCTCAGAAAAACCCCACCGATATTGCGATCGAAAGCCTGCGCAATCTGCGCACCAGCTTGCACTTTGCCATGCTGGAAGCTGACAACAATATCATGATGATTTCCGGTCCCAGCCCCAACGTGGGTAAGTCGTTTATCTCGGGGAACCTTGCTGCGGTAGTGGCCCAAGCCGGACAGAAAGTGCTCCTGATAGACATGGACCTTCGCAAAGGCTACCTGCATAAAATGTTCGGTGAAGAGCCCGAAGGGGGCGTCAGCGATGTGCTTGCCAAGCGCGTGAGTGTTGCGGACGCCATCCGCCCAACACGGGTTGGTGAGCTTTCGTTTATGTCTCGAGGAACCATTCCACCGAACCCATCGGAATTGCTGATGAGCAAAGGGCTGACGGAATTGCTGGAAGAAGTTAAAGACCAATTCGACCTGGTTATCGTCGACACACCACCCATTATGGCGGTGACCGATGCCGCGATTGTGGGCCGTCAGTGTGGCGTGACAATGTTGGTGGCTCGCTTCGGTCTGAACCCAGTTAAAGAACTGGAAGTGACCAAACAGCGCTTTGAACAAAACGGTATTGCAGTGAAAGGTGTCGTGCTGAACGCGATCGAGCGCCGGGCATCCGGTTACGGCTATGGCTACGGCTATGGCTACTACCACTACGAGTATAAATCGGACGGTAGCAAGTAAGCCTCTGCCTTCCCGCCCCGGCCTTCGAGCCGGGGCGCCACTCCACAACCACAATCCCCCTACTCGCTAGTGAGCTGAGCAGTGTAGAATTCCTCATTTTAAACCTGAGGTTCACGTGCCAGAGTTACCCGAGGTCGAAACGGTTTGCCGTGGCATTCGCCCACACCTGGAAGGCAAGCGCTTTACGCAGGTTACGGTTCGCCAGCCAAGTCTGCGCTGGCCTGTCCCTGCGGACCTTCCCACGCTGCTCAAGGGGCAGCGGGTCAAATCCATTACTCGCCGGGCAAAGTATGTGCTAGCAGAGCTGGATGAAGGGCATTTGCTCGTGCATTTGGGCATGTCCGGCCGATTGTATTTTGTTCCAAGTAATACTCCTGTGGGTAAACACGATCATGTCGACTTTCTCCTGGATAGTGGCCAGGTGCTTCGCTATACCGATCCGCGCCGTTTTGGTGCAGTTCTTTTTCTGGAAGGCGACACCACATCTCATTCGCTACTCAGCCACCTTGGTCCCGAGCCACTCTCATCCGATTTCAACGCGGAGTATTTGGTCGCCCGAGCAAAAGGGCGCAGTATGCCGATCAAGAGCCTGTTGATGGACGGCAGGATCGTCGTTGGTGTCGGCAATATCTATGCGAATGAAGCACTGTTTATGGCGGGAATTCGACCGGACCGTATGGCGGGAAAAATTAGTCCAGTGCGCTACGAGAGACTGGTAACCTGTGTAAAACAGGTGCTCCAGAAGGCCATTGCCGAAGGCGGAACCACCCTGAAAGATTTTGTAGGCGGAGATGGCAAACCGGGCTACTTCAAACAGGAGTTGCAGGTATATGGTCGTGCCGGCGAGCCGTGTTTGAAATGTCAGTCGACGTTACGCGAAATTAGGCAGGCGCAGAGAAGCACGGTGTTTTGCGGCCGCTGCCAGCGTTGATATAAGGGCTCTCCTGCTGTTCAGGCCGAGTTCAGGAATCTGACATAGCGCGGCGCCAACTTCAGGGCCTGCGGTACTGGACCCCGGCTCAAGGCCGGGGTGACGGAGTAGTAGCGTATCGACTATTGCTCCGTCGTCATGCCGGACTCGATCCGGCATCCAAGACCACGGAAAACTGACGTCTCACCGCGCCACTTTCAGGGTTAACGGTACCAGAGCCACCCGCTAAACGATCACAGGCTCAGGACCAACGACCCCACCCTGCTAAAAGCCGCGCACAACACCCTCGCGCCGGGGGTCAGCGCCACCAGTCAAACCCTGATCAGTAATTTGGATAACGTGGAGGCCGCTGGTCTGATCTCGCAGCACAATGTTGTGGCCTCTGCCTTCCATTCTCATCACTGTGGCGGTATCGGCCCGCCCCTGCTCCATTTCCACCCCATGTCCCATGGCAATGATGTGCCCCTCTGCGATGGCCTGCGCCACCGGCTCATTCAACGCGAGAATGCGGTAGAGACTGGCGGCGACGTAATCAATAATCCTGGCCCCGCCAGGGCTACCGATGGCGAGCTTGGCCTGCCCTTTTTCCATCACCAGCGTGGGCGCCATAGACGAACGCGGCCGCTTGCCCGCTTCCACGCGATTAGCGATAAGCTTGCCGCTGCTATTGCGTGGCGCAAAGGAGAAATCCGTAAGCTGGTTGTTCAACAGAAATCCACCCACCATAACTCGCGAGCCAAACGCAGTTTCGATGCTCGTTGTCATGCTGACCACATTGCCTTGAGGATCGACAACACTGAAGTGGCTGGTAGACGGCAGCTCCGGTGACGCCGCCGAGATTCGCGGCTCGGCCTCGGGAGGTAGCCCGGGTTTAGCATTGGAGATAACGGTCGAATTAGTGATTTGTGCCGCGCGCTTGTTGAGATAGCGCCGGTCAACCATCCCCGCCACCGGCACACTTACAAACGCCGGGTCACCCACGTAAGCATTTCGGTCGGCGAACGCCAGCTTGGACGCCTCAATAAACCCGTGTTGCCAGTCCGCCCGTATTCCATTCTGTTCTTCGTAGGCCTCCAACATACCGAGTATCGCCAACACCGTCGTGCCACCCGACGACGGTGGCGGCGCGCCACAAACGTCGTACTCCCGGAAACCTGCGCACACCGCAGCCCGTTTAACAGGGCTGTAGGCAGCCATATCCTCCATTGTCATCATGCCTTTGCGGTTTGGGTCTTGCTGAACTGCATTGACGATATCCTTCGCCAATTCACCGCGATAGAAATCCCTCGCCCCAAACTCCGCCAGGCGACGCAGCGTCTTCGCATATGCCCGATTTTTCAGAAGACTGCCCTGAGGTTTCGGCGCCCAACCGTCCTCTGTCTTTACAAAGAAGTAATCGCTGATCTGTGGATTGACGGCCACCTTGGGCATACGCTCCAGCAGGATGTGCAACCGCTCCGAGACAATAAAGCCTTGCTCTGCAAGCCGGATAGCCGGATCAAAAAGCTTGTTCCAGGGCAGCGCCCCATGCGCCTTGTGTGCAGCCTCCAGCATTGCAACAACACCGGGTACACCAACAGACTGCCCCCCGATAACGGCATCGAAGAAGTTCATCGGCTTGCCATCAGGAGTCAGAAAATACGCTTCCGTGGCAGCAGCAGGCGCCGTTTCCCGTCCATCCCACGACTGTAGCTCGCCACGAGCCTTGTCCCAATGCAACATAAAGGCACCGCCACCAATCCCGGAGGACTGCGGCTCAACTAAACCCAGCACCAACTGTGCTGCGATGGCGGCGTCCACGGCCGAGCCCCCCTGCTTCATAATGTTTACCGCCGCGTCGCTGGCATAGGGGTTTGCCGTCACGGCCATAGCATTGGGAAACGTCGCCGACTTTATTTCAGAAAAACCGCTGGCCGCTTCAGGCACGATAACGGGGTCGCTGGCCCAAGCAAAAGACGAGCTAATCAATAACAGTGCGAAAAACAGGCGTTGGCGCATGAGTCGGCTCCGCTGGAAGAATCAGGAGCACAGACTGCCACGACCATTAACAGCAGGCAAAGCGAATGAAAGAGAAAGACGCTTACTATCTAACACGATGCACTGTCTCAAACACCCGGCGCTGCCCCTCATGGCGCGATGAAGATCTAGGCCTCGGTGGTTTTGGATGCCGGATCAAGTCCGGCATGACGGGATAGCGAGGGCCGCTCAAGCCTGCCCCTACCAGCCGTCACCCCGGCCCCCGAGCCGGGGTCCAGAACCACAAAGCACAGACTTGGTAATGAGGAGAGCCAGGCCACGCTGGTTTTGGATATCGGATCAAGTCTGGCATGACGGAACAGTAGAGTAGTTCAAAGCTCGTAATCCGCCGCTCCGGCTTGGTATTTTGACCAGAGTCACGGAACGTTGACTTGGTATTTAGCGGGTCGTTTTCATGTGTTGTATGACGGTGCAGATAGGTTTGTCTCAGTCTTTCGTTAACTGGCAATGTCTTCCCAGAGGTCTTTCCATTCCGGGTTGTTCTCTTCTACAAGTTGAATTTTCCACGCTCGCCGCCAGCGTTTTAGCTGTTTTTCTCGGCTAATCGCAGAATACATATCGGCATATTGCTCGTAATAGACGAGCCGCTTAACCCGATACCTCTCAACAAAGCCCTCAATGCTTAAGTTCTTATGCTGCCATATTCGGCGTAGCAAGTTGCTGCTCACACCGATATAAAGCGTTCCTCTGTAAGCGCTTGCCAGGATATAAACACAGGGCTGCTTCATATATTCCCTCCTTGGACATATGTCACTTTAGAGTAGCTGCAGATTGGGCAAGCCGCGAGTCATAGTAACTGGCGCTTGCGGCCTAAACCTACAACCGCTCGCATCGACCTAGCGTCTGACGACAATTCGGCATAGCATTGGAATAGCCCAAGCCTCCCAGCTCGTCACCCCGGCCTCCGAGCCGGGGGCCAGTACCACTGGTCTTAAAATTGGCGCCTTACCGCGTCAGATCGCTGAGGTCTTGGATACCGGATCAAGTCCGGCATGACGGTTAGGAATTCGGATAGAGGGCTTCAGCCTTTAGCAATTAACTGCTGGTACTTCTCCAGCAGTTGCTCTTCGGTTTCCATGTGCTTGGGATCGAGGGGAATGCAGTCTACCGGGCAGACTTGCTGACATTGGGGTTCGTCGAAATGCCCCACACACTCGGTGCAGCGGTCGGGGTCGATCTCATAAATGACTTCGCCCATGTAGATGGCGTCGTTTGGGCACTCAGGCTCACAAACATCGCAGTTAATGCACTCGTCGGTGATTAACAGGGCCATTGAGTTTACTTGCCACCAAAGCGCGTATTAAGCGCAAGCATGACGTTATCGGGCACAAAGCGCGACACGTCACCGCCCATCGCGGCGATTTCACGCAGCAACGACGACGACACATAGGAAAGCGATTCACCCGGGGTAAGGAAGATGGTTTCCAGTCCCGGCGCCAGCGCGCGGTTCATATTGGCAAGCTGCAGCTCATATTCGTAGTCGGCAACGGTGCGCACGCCGCGCAGAATGCTGTGGCAGTTTTGCTCCTGAGCCAGCTCCACAGTCAGGCCGGTAAAGCTGCACACTTCGATATTGGGGAGGTGAGCCAGAGCTTCTGCACACAGATCCATACGCTGCTTTAGGTCGAACAGTGGCTGCTTTTTCTCGCTGTGGGCTACCGCCAGTACCACCGTATCGAAGAGCTTGCTGGCACGCTCTACCAGATCAATATGGCCGCGGGTAATAGGGTCAAATGTACCGGGGTAGACAATGCGCTTCATGGGTCACCGTTCCTTCACTGGGCGGCTGATGGTATCGAATTCACTGGCAGCGAACAACCGACAGGGGATGCCCTGCCTCCCATCAGCCCCGAGTCCAGACCCGCTTTCGGAACCCCTCAGCCGCGGTAGCGCTCGCTGGCTTCCGTCTCACGGCTTTCCGCTTCCCAGGGGTCGGGCAGCAGTCGCACTTCCTTAAACAGATGATGAGCCGGGGTGTATTCAGTCAAGGCATCGGCAGCAAGCAAAATCGCCGCGGCCGTCCAAGTGGGACGCTCGTCAGGCCACAGCAGGTCTTCAACAAACTGATAGCCGGTCCAATACTCGCCGTTGCTTTCCCGCCACTGATGTAACCAGCTATACACCGTTACGGCGCGGGCGTGATCGCCAGCGGCCAGCAGTGCCATGGTCAACTCGCAGGATTCCGCCACCGTCACCCAGGGCTCGTCAGACACGCAGCGACAACCCATGCCGGCTTCCACAAACTCGCCCCAGCGTTTTTGTAGATGAGCACTGGCTTTGGCGGTGGGAATAACCCCGGTAAGCACGGGATAAAACCAATCCATGGAGTAGCGGGCCTTGCTCTCCCAAGTACGATCGAAGCGCTCGGGCTTGTGGCGCATCGCCTCACCCAGCTTGTGACGCGCCTTGCACCAGTCTTTTCGCGGCTCGCCCAGTGTGACCGAAATATTCCAGGCACATTCGAGGCTTTTATAGATAGAAGCACAGCCGGTGACCAAGGCATCCACCATCGGTTTGCCATCGGCATCCACTGCCCAGTTAATCTCGCCGTGAGCGCTCTGTTGGCCTACGACAAACTCCATGGCGCGCTGTACACAGGGCCACATGCTTTTCAGGAAAGCGCGATTGCCACTGATCAGGTAGTGGTGCCAAACACCGGTGGCGATATAGGCCACGAAGTTAGTCTCGCGACGCTCGCGGTTATCGACTTCGCCCGCGCGATACGCTGCCCACCAGCTCCCGTCGGGCAACTGGCTGTCGCGCAACCAGCAGTAGGCGCGCTCTGCGGCGGGATACTCGCCGCCAATACTGAGCCCCATGGCGGACTCAACATGATCCCAGGGATCGGCATGACCACCATCAAACCAGGGAATACTGCCGTCAGCCTGCTGTTCTCTCAGCAGAAATTCGACGGTAGGCCGAAAAAAGTCTTCGGGATACAGTCCCTTGCTGAGAAACAGTCCACTCATGCCGCCTGCCCTTTCTGAAAGTACATCACTACGGATTTACCCATTACCGGGTTGAGCCCCCGCTCGATGGTGCGGGTCAGCAGCGGCCGGTCGAGCAGATCCCAGACCAGCAGCTTGTGATAACTCTTCACCAGCGGATTGTTGTCCTGCCCCCAGAAGGCGCATTTCAACCACCAGTAGGGGGAATGCAAAGCATGTGCCCAATGACGACGATAAAAGCGAAAACCAAGCCCCTGAATCTGTTTTCTCAGTTCAGAGGCCTTGAAGATACGCAGGTGACCGCCTTCGACCTCGTGGTAGGCATCGCTGAGTGCCCAGCAGATTTTCTCCGGCCAGGCACGGGGGACACTGGCGCAGAACAGGCCACCAGGCTTGAGAATCCGCTCGATTTCCACCAGTACCGCTTGATAATCGGGAATATGCTCCAGCACTTCAGAACAAATGATCTTGTCGAAACTGTTATCCGCAAAGGGCAGTTGCAGGGCGTTGGCATTGGCCAGACCGAAGGCTCGGTGGCCGTCATCCGCGTCCACGAAATCGGCGGCGCGCTCCTTCGCGGTCTGCAAATCCTTCAGGCAGAGGTCGACACCGACAGAGGTAATTTCTCCCTCCACGTAGGCAGCGATAACGTGGCGACCTTCGCCACAGCCGAGATCGAGCAGGCGATCGCCCGGCTTGAGTTGGAAATGTTTGAAATCAACCGTTTTCACTGCGTAATACCTGCTCGTAATAATCCAGCATCTGACCGGCAGCGCGCTGCCAGCAGAAAATATCTTCCATACGCTGGCGTCCCGCCAGCTCGTAGCGACGGCGCAAATCGGCATCGGCCAGCAAGGTATCAATCGCTTTTGCCATGGATGCACTGTCGCGCACCGGCACCTGAAGCGCTGCGTCGCCGGTAACCTCGGGCAATGCGCCACCATCGGTCGACACCAGCGCGGTGCCACAGGCCATGGCCTCGCCTGCTGGCAGGCCGAAGCCTTCATACACCGAGGGCACCACCGCCACTTCCGCTTCGTTGTAAAAATGTACCAGCTGCTCGGTACTGATACCTGACACGGTCACAATGTGTTCGCGCAGCTTGAGCCGCGAAATAAGCTGATCGACCTCACTGCCCTCGCGGATATTGCCCACCATCAGCAATTGCAGATCCGGGTAGCGCGGCAAGATTTCTGCCATCGCTTCCAGCAAATAGCGCATACCCTTCAGGGGTTGATCAGCAGACACTGTGGCCATCAGGCGTCGGGCAACCTTGGGCACATTGCCCAGCGGACGAAACTCATCGGTATCAATACCGCAGTGCACCAACTGAATCGCAGCAGGCTGCATCCCGAACGCAGCGGCGATATCTTCCCGGCTGCGTTCAGACACGGTCACCACATGGTGAAGCTGCGGGGCTACTTGGCGCTGCATCGCTATAAAACTGTGCCAACGTCGAATCAGTACGCGCTCACGCCAGTTCTTGGCCGCTTTAAGGGCAATATCGAGATCACTGGTGATGGGATGATGGATCGTGGTAATCAGCGGAAAGCCGAGCTTCTGCAGCGTCAACATGCCAAAGCTCAGGCTTTGGTTGTCATGAATGATGTCGTAGTGACGACCGTGGCGCTTGAGGTATTTCACCACACGGCGGCCGAAACAATAGGGCTCCGCAAACCCCCCGGTCAGTTTGCTGGTCCATTCAATCACGTTGGTCATCGACCGCAGGTGATGGGGGCGAATTGAGCCCAGTCCGGTCTCGAACAGATTCATACCCGGCATTTTTATCAGCTTGACCCGCGGGTCGAGGTGCGGATAGGGCTGGCCTGAAATGACATCGACCTGATGCCCCGCCTCCACCAGCGCCTTGCTGAGATACTTCAGATAAATGCCCTGACCACCACCAAAGGGCGCACTGCGGTACCCCAAAAGGCAGATGTGCAAGCGGCGATGAGGCCGTGCTTCATCGATAGGAATAACTTGGGCGGTACCGGTTGCCGCGGCATCCCGGGCCAGTACTGTCGGATCTGATGACATAGCCGTTATCGCTGTTTGTTAGGATTGTATCTGGCTTGCCCGGCGCCGATTCCGCAGCACCCCCGGCACCCCGGCCAGTGAAGACGCGGGCCATGGCGCCACCGCCGATTTGCGGGACATGTATTGCCACATTAAGTGATGGGATTCTAACCATCGCTTGTGGATAAATCCACCGAACCGCCCCCCTTGGGGGGATTAAGACTTTGTCATGTTACACTGCAAAATGCAGACATCTTGGGTGGATATTCCGGTAATGCGCAACTTTTCTCGCTACTCTTTACGCTTTGTCGTTGTGGCTTGGCTCGCTCTGCTGGCGGCCTGCAGTGGCGGGCCCGACCGCAAACCTCCCGCTCAGGGAGCCTTTACGCCGCTGGAACGGGGCGGTGGTCTGCGACTGTTTGAATACACATTGCGCGTTGCGCTGCCCCCTGCCCGCGCTATTCACCGCACCCCTGATGGCAACAACGCTCCCCAGCCACGTCAGCAGGATGATCGGGCTCTGCTCAAACAGGCGCATCGATTGCTGAACGACGACCCGCGACTGAACGACTACTGCCCCAATGGTTACATGACATTGGACGAGTATGCGCTGCTGGGCGAGTTAATGATCCGCGGAGAGTGCCGCTATGAACCGAGACAGGAAGCGAGCAAATAAGCCGGAGCCACCGTGCAGGGAAGAACGCGTCGCGCCTGTTTGAAGTATCGGGGATTTGGACCCCGGCTCAAGGCCGGGGCGACGAGCTAGAAGGTTTGAACTGTTCCATTGCCCCGTCATGCCGGACCTGATCCGGCATCCATAACCACCCAAATCTGCAGCACGAGCCGTGCTACATTCAAACACCGAGGGACTGGACCCCGGCTCAAGGCCGGGGTGGCCGGAATGCGGAGATCGGGCGACGAAAATGCGGGAAGCCCGATTGACGGAAATGCGGAGTTTGAGGTGAGAGAAAAGCGGGACACAGAGGTCCCGCTCAGCACTTAGGCGACGGGCGTCAGCCACTCTGGGAATTGCTCCCGGCGACCTTTTACCTGATCGAAGTAGCGGCTTTGCAGTTCGGTGGTGATGGGACCACGCACGCCACTGCCGATTTTGCGGCCATCCAATTCGCGGATCGGCAGAACCTCTGCGGCGGTGCCAGTGAAGAAGGCCTCGTCCGCGACATAGACTTCATCACGGGTAATACGCTTCTCGTGCAGCTCCAGCCCCAGCTCCTGACAGAAGGCGAAAATGGTGTTGCGGGTGATGCCATCGAGACAACTGGTCAGCTCGGGGGTGAACAGCTTGCCATCGCGAACGATAAAGATGTTCTCGCCACTGCCTTCAGCCACGTAGCCTTCGTTGTCCAACAGCAGGGCTTCTTCGCAGCCGCTGTCCAGCGCTTCACGCAGTGCCAGCATCGAGTTGATGTAGTGGCCGTTAGCCTTGGCCTTACACATGGAGATATTGACGTGGTGGCGGGTATACGAGCTGCAACGCACCTTGATGCCTTTATCTCGGGCTTCCGGGCTCATATAGCTCGGCCAGTCCCAGGCGGCCACAATCACGTGAGTGCGCAGATTGTCGGCGCGCAGCCCCATGCCCTCGGAGCCGAGGAAGACCATCGGGCGCAGGTAGGCTTCGTCGAGATTGTTGTCCCGTACCACCTGACGCTGGGCTTCGTTGATCACATCTTTGTCGAAGGGCATCGCCATATTCATGATATGGGCAGAACGGAACAGGCGATCGGTGTGCTCGTTCAGGCGGAAAATACAGGTGCCGCGATCAGCGGTTTTGTAAGCACGCACGCCTTCAAAGACGCCCATGCCATAGTGCAGTGTGTGGGTAAGAACGTGGACGCGAGCATCGCGCCAGGGAACCATTTCGCCGTCAAACCAGATTAGACCATCGCGGTCGGCCATGGACATTGTCATCTACTCCTGAAAATTGCTGTTATGCGCTTTGCTCACCGAAGATCTGCGTCCAGATCCGGCGCACAGCCGCGCGCTCCTCTACGAGGACCTCACCACTGAGTTGTCCCTTCTGCTCCTGCAGACTGGCCCGGTGCGACTGGCTGCGAAAAGCGATATAAGCCTCGATCAAGGCTCTGGCATCAGCCTCGGAAATCAGGCCTTCTTGTTGAAGGGATTCCAGGATCCGAATATTGTCGGTATAGGTGTGCAGTGGCGGGTGCTGATGCGACCAAGCTAAGACGGCATATTGCACCATAAATTCGATATCAACGATACCTCCCAGCCCCTGTTTGACATCAAATTCGCGGTTTTTTTCGCCACCGCCAGGCAGCAGATGTTTACGCATTTTATCGCGCATGTTCAGTACATCTTCGCGCAGCGCATCAGGGTCACGCTCACGCCCCAACACCTCGGCCCGCAGCGCGTCGAAATTGGCAGCCAGCACGGCATCACCCGCCACAACTCTCGCCCTGACCAGTGCCTGGTGCTCCCAAGTCCAGGCTTGGGCATTCTGGTACTCGGCAAACGCGTTGAAGCTGCTGACCAATAGACCGGAATTACCGGATGGTCGCAGACGCATATCCACTTCGTACAATGAACCGAGACGAGTCAGCGCCGTCAGGATATGGATGATGCGCTGGCCGAGGCGAGTAAAGAAAATATTGCCGTCCAAGGGCCGCTCACCGTCGGTGACCGCCCCGCCGGGCACGTCGTGCAGAAAGACCAGATCGAGGTCGGATCCATAGCCCAGTTCAATGCCCCCCATCTTGCCATAACCCAGAATGACAAAGTGGCGGCGCGGATCATCCACTGCCGGACTGCCGTGTTTTTCCACCATATTCTGCCAGGCGATATCCAGCACCGCTTCCAATACGACTTCGGCGATATAGGTGAGGTAGTCACTGACTTTCATCAGCGGCAAGGTACCACCAATTTCCGAGGCGGCAACCTTCAATACATGGGCCAGACGGAAGTAGCGCAGTGCATCCATCTGGCTTTCCAGATCATCCTGTGCAATGCGCAACAGGCGCTGACGCAATTCACTGCGCAGCCCCTCCTTATCCGGCACATTGAACAAGTTGTGGCCGTCCAGCAGCTCGTCCAGCAACGCCGGGTGCGAAGCTAGTTGCCGCGACACCCAAGGACTGGCATCACAGAGGGTCACAAGGCGCTGCAGGGCTGCGGGATTCTCCATCAAAAGCACAAGATAAGCCGTGCGCCGCAGCACCGACTCAATCAGCGGGATCAAGCGGATAACCGCGCGACCGCCGTCTTCGGCGTCCTGCGCCTGTTCGAGCAGACGCGGCAGGAAGTCATCCAGCCGTTCTCTCGCGGTGCCCTCCATGCGTTTAACCGCGCTGCTTTCCAGCAGGGCAACCAGTCGCCTGGCCAACTCCTCGGCATCACTGAACCCGACGTTCTGCAACTCATCCCTCAACGCCTCCTGTTCGGGCTGATCCAGCAGAGTCTCCCAGTGCGCCAGCGCCGAGTGATCGGTATTCGCCTCGTCCTCGGGGGCGGCAATCACATTGGCAAAGTGCTCGCTGACCCGCTCGCGATGCTGCTTCAGCACCGTGTGAAAATCGGCCCAACTGTCAAAGCCCATACTGTGCGCCAATCCCGCCTGCGGAAATGCGGAGTCAGGCAGTTGCTGCGTCTGTTCGTCGCGCCAGGCCTGAATGGCGTGCTCGGTGTTGCGCAGAAACACATAGGCCTCTTGCAGCTCCTGCACCACCGGCGCCGGCAGCAGTTCCATGTCGCGCAGCTCATTGAGAATGACCTGCAGCGGCCGCTGTTGCAGCGCGTCTTCCTGGCCACCGCGAATCAACTGAAAGCACTGGGCGATGAATTCGATTTCGCGAATGCCGCCCGCACCCAGTTTGATGTTGTCGTTCAGATTGCGACGCGCCACTTCCCGCTGAATCATCGCTTTCATATCGCGCAATGAATCGATGGCGGAAAAGTCGAGGTAGCGACGGTAGACGAAGGGTCGCAGGGTTTTCATCAGCACCTCGCCCGAGGCCATATCCCCGGCGATGCAGCGCGCCTTGATCAGCGCGTAGCGCTCCCAGTCGCGCCCCTGGTCCTGGTAGTACTCTTCCAGCGCATCAAAGCTGACGACCAGCGGCCCACTCTGGCCGTAAGGCCGCAGGCGCATGTCCACCCGAAATACAAAACCGTCCGCGGTGCGGGCATCCAGGGCCTTAATCAAGCGCTGGCCCAGCCGGATAAAAAACTGCTGATTGTCGACGCTGCGCGGACCACCCATGGTTTCGCCCGCTTCGGGATAGCTGAATACCAGATCGATATCTGACGACAGGTTCAGCTCGCCGGCCCCCAGCTTGCCCATGGCAATAACCAGCAACTGCTGCGGCACACCATCGTGGGAATGGGGCTCCCCCCACTCCTCGCAGAGTTCGCGATGCAGAAACGCCAGCGCCTCCTGAACACAGGCGTCGGCCAGCGCCGACAGTTCTGCCACCGTCTGTTGCATGGAGGCGAGTCGACTGAGGTCGCGCCAGACAATACGCAGCCAGTGACGATGACGGAAGCGGCGCAGACAGGCGGCCAGCTGATCGCGATTTTCACAGGCAGCACAGTCGGCGGCCAGGGCGGCGCGGAATTGTCCGGCGCTCAGTTCTGCATCGAGCTCACCGCTCTGCTGCAAGGCGGGTAACAGGCTGGGATAACGCTGACAGTAATCGAGAAAAATCGGGCTGCCCGCCAGCACGGTGAGCAGATGTGCGCGCGCCGATGACTGGGCGAAGTCGCGGTACCACAGCGCCTGCTCCTCGTCACAACGCTCCAGCAGTGTCTGCCAGCGCAGATCCAGCCCCTCAGCCAGCAGCGGGGGCAGTTCCTCGTGTTGAATATTCAGTTCGCTTGCGCTCATGGGATTCCTGAATTCGATTGGCATTATTGGCTGTGCACCGGCGGCGCAACGCGCAGAATTTCCGCAATGGTGGTCTCGCCCGCCGCGACTTTCCGCGCGCCGCTGAGACGCAGGGTGCGCATGCCTTTTTTCATGGCTAGCAGACGCATTTCATCCAGTGCGACGTCATCCTGTATCGCCGCCTGCAAATCCCCCTCAACGGTGAGGATTTCGTAGATGCCCTGACGCCCGTAAAAGCCAGTGTTGCGGCACTCAAGACAACCGGGAGCGTGATAATACTGCGCTGGCGGTGACAGTTTCCATGGCGCGGTCAGCGCCGCCCACTCGGTGCCGCTGGGATCCAGCTCATCGCTGGACTGGGGGGTTTTGCAGTGCGGGCACAGGGTACGCACCAGCCGCTGGGCCATCACGCCTAGCACCGTGGCACGGATCAAATACGCGGGCACCCCCAGCTCCAACAGGCGGGTAACCGCCGACGGGGCATCGTTGGTGTGAAGCGTGGAAATCACCAGATGGCCCGTCAGCGCGGCCTGAATCGCCATTTCAGCGGTTTCCAGATCGCGAATTTCGCCGATCATGATGATGTCCGGATCCTGTCGCAGCAGCGCGCGCACGCCGCTGGCAAAGTCCAGATTAATGTTGTGCTGCACCTGCATTTGGTTGAAGGCGTCTTCCACCATCTCAATGGGATCTTCGATGGTGCAGACATTCACTTCAGGACTGGCGATCTGGCGCAAGCTGGAATACAGCGTGGTGGTTTTCCCCGAACCAGTGGGGCCTGTGACCAGCACGATCCCGTGGGGCGCCCGAATCATCGACTGCCAGCGTTGCAGGTCTTCTCCGCGCAGGCCCAACTCATCGAAGCTGCGCAGCAGAACCTCGGGATCGAAAATCCGCATCACCAGCTTTTCGCCAAAGGCGGTAGGCAGAGTGGACAGACGCAACTCAATTTCCTGTCCGCTGGGATTCTTGGTTTTCAGCCGGCCGTCCTGCGGGCGCCGCTTTTCTGCCACATCCATGCGCCCCAGAATTTTCAGCCGGCTGACCACCGCCGTAAGCACGGGCGGCGGCAGCTGGTAAACTGTGCACAGCACGCCGTCGATGCGAAAGCGCACATTGCCCTGCTTGCGGCGGGGCTCAATGTGAATATCGCTGGCCCGCTGATCGTAGGCGTATTGCAGCAGCCAATCGACAATATTGACGATGTGGCTGTCGTTGGCATCCAGATCTTTGAGCTTGCTGATTTCCAGCAGCTGCTCCAGGTTTGTTCCCGCCCCACCGCGAGTATCACCACTGGCGCCCCGCACCGATTTCGCCAGACTGTAAAATTCGATGGTGTAGCGATCAATCGCCTCGGCATCGGCAATCACACGGCGAATTGGCCGGTTCAGCACCTGCTGCAGGTCTTCCACCCAGCCGTCGACAAAGGGCTCGGCGCAGGCAATCACCACCTCCTCCCGACTCGCCGACAGCGCCAGAATGCGGTGACGCTGGGCAAAGGCGAAGGACATGACTTCGGTGACCGACGGCACATCTACTTTCAATGGATCGATGCGCGCCGTCTGTAAATCGCAGTAAGCACTCAACCACCCCAGCAGGGTGTCTATACTCAGGGTTGCCCCCGGTCGCCGGGCATTGGCCAGTTGCTGACTGGCGAGGAAGTTGAGGGGGTGCTGCGGGCGGTCACCCTTGCGAGGCGGGTTGACGGCGGTGCGCCGGGCAAGCTCCGGCGCCAGAAGGCCGTCGTCGACTAACTGCCGGAGTACATTGGCGACATCCAAGGGACCGTGGCGGCTGAGCTGGCTGGGCATGCTGACTCCGAATTGTCATATTTATACCGCATCATTATGACAAGCCCCGGTGCCGCTATACCAGCGCGACATGCCATACCGCACAAAACTGGTGAGGGCGGCGATGCGTCCGTATAATCGCCGCATTTTAAACTCAAGCGCATGCAAGGAGCCCTGACGTGCCCCTCAACAAGCTGAATAACCTGTTTGGCAAGTCTCCCTTCGAGCCGATTCAGGATCATATCCAAAAAGCGGAACTCTGTGCGGCAGCACTCAAACCCTTTATCAGCGCCGTCATCGCCAAAGACTGGGAGGCAGCGGCGACAGCCCAGCAGGAAATCGTCAAGCTGGAAAACGAAGCCGATCAACTGAAAAAGCATATCCGCCTCAACCTGCCCAGCAACCTCTTCCTCCCCGTTCCCCGCTCCGACCTTCTCGACCTGCTCAGCATGCAGGACCGCATCGCCAACTGTGCCAAAGATATCGCCGGGTTGATGCTGGGCCGAAAAATGGAAATCCCTGATTCACTGGTCGACAACATGCGCACCTATGTCGACTTGGCGATTTCCACGTCCTCACAAGCAAAAAAGGCCATTGAGGAACTGGACGAACTGCTGGAAACCGGCTTCCGCGGCCACGAAGTGAAAGTCGTGGAAAAAATGATCGAGGAGCTGGACACGCTGGAATATGAAGCTGACCAGCTGCAGGTCACCATCCGCGCGGAGCTGTTTACCATTGAGCGCGACCTGCCACCCGTAGACGTGATGTTTCTGTACAAAGTCATCGAACTGATCGGCGAATTGTCAGATAAATCGCAAAAAGTAGGTTCACGCCTGCAAGTCATCATTGCCCGCTAAGCAGGGATAACCCGCATAATTTAAGGATTACACATGTCGATTATTGCTGAACACGGGCAGCTCCTGCTGTTACTTGCCTGTCTTTTCGGTTTCTTCATGGCATGGGGGGTCGGCGCCAACGACGTCGCCAACGCCATGGGGACATCGGTAGGTGCCAAGGCACTGACCATCAAACAGGCGATTCTCATCGCCATGCTCTTCGAATTCTGTGGCGCCTATCTGGCGGGCGGCGAAGTTACCGACACCATTCGCAAAGGCATCATCAACCCCGACTACCTGTCGGACCACCCCGACCTGCTGGTCTACGGGATGTTGTCAGCCCTGCTGGCCGCGGGCACCTGGCTGTTCGTTGCCAGCCTGATGGGCTGGCCGGTCTCCACGACGCACTCCATCGTAGGCGCCCTGGTCGGCTTTGCCGCCGTAGGCATCGATATGGACGCTGTAGCTTGGCCTAAAGTTGGACAGATCGTCGCCAGTTGGGTGGTCTCGCCGGTACTGGCGGGCACGATTTCCTTTGGTCTGTTTATCAGCGCACAGAGTTTAATCCTCCGAGCAGAAAAGCCCTTTGAAGCCGCCAAGCGCTACATCCCGTTCTATTTATTCCTCGTCGGTTTCATGATTTCCATGGTCACCATGGTCAAGGGACTGAAGCATGTCGGCCTGGGACTGAGCTTTGGACAAAGCCTGTTCTATGCGTTGCTGGCAGGTATCGTGATCACGGCGATCGGCCAATTCTTCCTCAATCGTATCAAGGATGTTCCCGACCCGACAGGCCAGTCCCGTTTTGCCAGTGTTGAGCGCGTATTTGCGGTATTGATGGTCTTCACTGCCTGCGCCATGGCCTTTGCCCACGGCTCCAACGATGTTGCCAACGCCATCGGCCCGGTAGCTGCGGTCGTCGCCGTGGTGCAATCTGGTGGCGAGATCGCCGCCAAAGCCGCGCTCCCCTGGTGGGTACTGCTGCTGGGCGCGGGCGGTATCGTCTTCGGTCTGGCCACTTACGGCTTTAAAGTCATCGCCACCGTCGGCACCAAAATCACCGAGCTGACCCCCAGCCGTGGTTTTGCTGCCGAACTGGGCGCGGCATCAACCGTCGTCGTCGCTTCGGCCACCGGTCTGCCGATCTCCACCACCCACACGCTGGTCGGTGCGGTGCTGGGTGTGGGTCTGGCACGAGGCATTGCGGCACTGAACCTCAGCGTTATCCGCAATATTTTCATGTCGTGGATCGTTACGCTGCCTGCAGGCGCGGGGCTGGCAATTGTCTTCTTCTACATTTTCAAAGCCACACTGGGCTGATTATAGATGGGCGTCGCCGAGCGGCGCCCATTTGCTCTACCCCTCCACTACCCGTCTGTTTTCTACCCACGTTCACGCCTACAATAGGGCCTCCTCCTGTTGTGAGCGGCGAGCATGAAGCAGCACCCCAAACTTGTTGAGATGATGCGTGAGCTCATCGCCATTCCCTCTGTCAGCGCCACCAGCCCACGCTGGGACATGGGTAACCGACGAGTGGTTGAGCAGCTCGGCAACTGGCTGGAAGCACTGGGCTTCAGCGTGCGCATCACTCCGCTGGCCAACCCCGACAAAGCCAATTTAATCGCGACCTACGGACGCGGTGAAGGCGGGCTGGTCTTGGCCGGACACACCGATACCGTGCCCTATGATGACAGCCGCTGGCAGTCCGACCCCTTTGCCCTGACTGAGCGAGACCAGCGCTTTTACGGTCTGGGGACTGCCGACATGAAAGGTTTTTTCGCGCTGGTCATTGAGGCCGTCAGCAACTTGCTCGACCAGCCGTTCAACGCCCCGCTGATTATTCTTGCCACCGCCGACGAAGAAAGCAGCATGGACGGAGCGAGGGCCCTGGTGCAGGCTGACGTGCTCGGCGCCCGCTACGCCATTGTCGGCGAACCCACCGGCCTGCAACCGGTGCGAGCCCACAAGGGCATCATTATGGAAGCCATTACCATTACCGGGCGCAGCGGCCACAGCTCAAACCCGGCACTGGGCAACAGTGCACTGGAAGCGATGCATGAGGTGATCGGCGAACTGATGGGGCTGCGCGGCGAGCTGCAAGCCCGCTATCACCACCCCGGCTTCGACATTCCCAGCCCCACGCTCAACCTCGGTTGTATCCACGGGGGTGACAACCCCAACCGTATCTGCGGCCAGTGTGAATTGCACTTCGACATTCGCGCCGTGCCGGGCATGGAAACCGATGCCGTGCGCCAACAAATAGAACAACGCCTGCAGCCCATCGCCGAACGCCGCCGCATCAATATCGGCCTGCGCTCACTGATTGGCGGTGTTGAGGCGTACGAGCAAGCTGAAGATTCTGAGCTGGTGAAGGTCTCCGAACAGCTGAGCGGCAAACGCTCGCGCACCGTTAACTTCGCTACCGAGGCGCCCTTCTTCCAAAAGCTGGGGATGCAAACACTGGTGATGGGGCCCGGATCGATTGATCAGGCCCACCAACCGGATGAGTTTATGGCTCTGGACCAGATCGAGCCGGGCGTGGAACTGCTGCGCAAACTGATCCAGCGTTTCTGCCTTGATGCAAAATAGCCGCTGACTAGTCCTGTGCAAGCGGCGCAAACCCGGCACGGGTCAGGCCCTGCAAATCCCGCGGCGAGAGGGCAATTTCCAAGCCCCGCCGCCCGGCACTGACATACATGACAGACAGGCGCTCTGCACTGCTGTCAATAAATGTGCGAAGCGCCCGCTTCTGGCCCAGCGGGCTGACACCGCCCAGCACATAGCCGCTGCTGCGCGAAACCGCTGATGCATCCGCCATCGCCGCTTTCTTCGCCCCCGCAGCTTTGGCCAGTGCCTTGAGGTTAAGCATCGACGAGACCGGCACGACAGCCACCACCAGCTCGCCGCCCTGCAATTCCGCCACCAGCGTTTTGAAGACCTCATCGGGATTCAGCCCCAGTTTCTCTACCGCCTCCATGCCATAGGCACTACTGCCCGGGTCGTGATCATATTCGTGAAGCGTAAAGGCGATCTTGGCGCGTTTGGCCATGTCTACAGCGGGGGTCATACTCAGTTCCGTCTTCAGTGATGCCTGGGCAGGCATTTTATCAAGTTCGCGGAGAACAGTGAGGCCGTATCGCGCTCACGGCTTTTGCCAGCGCGCCTCCCCTGCGATAATCCCCGCTTACCATCTTTCTGGAGTTCCCATGTCTCAGCCTCCCGTTGCTCTGGTCACCGGCGGCAGTCAGCGCATTGGCGCCGAGATCAGTCGGCAGCTGCATGCCCAGTCGTATCAGGTAATTGTGCATTGCCGACGTCATAACGACGCCGCGCAGTCTCTGTGCGATGAGCTCAATGCCCGGCGGGCAAACTCTGCGGCGGTATTGTACGCCGACCTCGAGGAACGCGGCGCCGCCGAAAAGCTGGCCACCGCAGCACTCGACACTTGGGGACGGATCGATGCACTGATCAACAATGCCTCCGGCTTCTATCCCACTCCACTGGGCACCGTGACTGACGCCGACTGGGACAGCCTGATGAACAGCAATGTCAAAGGCGCGTTCTTTCTGAGTCAGACCCTCTATCCGGCACTGGCAGAGCAGCGTGGCGCAATTGTGAATCTGGTCGATATCTACGGGGAACGGCCGCTGCCACAGCACCCGGTGTACAGCATGGCCAAAGCAGCACTGGCAATGATGACCCGCTCACTGGCCGTTGAAATGGCACCCGCTGTGAGGGTGAACGGGATCGCACCGGGGGCGATTCTACCACCCGTGGCGAGCGATGCCTTTGGTGAAGAGGAAGCGAAGAATGTTCGCGAGCGCGTGCCCTTGCAGCGCTGGGGCGGCGCGGCGGAAATCGCCGCCACCGTCCGCTTCCTGCTGCGAGAAGACAGCTACGTGACCGGGCAGATCATTGCCGTGGACGGCGGCCGCAGTCTGATGCTGTAAGCTCAGCGATTGAGCACATCACCCCGTACACTCTCCGCAATACCCGCCACCTCGGCAATGTCCGAGTCGGCAGCGCCCAGCTCCTTCAGCGTTGCCGCCAGGTCTTCCACTACCGCATCGAAGTGCTCGTCCCCCAATGCCAGATGGGCGTGGGCATTGCGCATATCCTGGCCGCTGTAGTCATTGGGACCACCGAATACCATCGTCAGAAACGCTTTCTGCTTTCTGGCCTGCGCGACCATGTCGATATTCTCGAAATAGTCGCGGATGCGCTCGTCAGCCAGCACTTTGTCATAAAAGATATCGACTGCCTTATCAACCGCCGCTTCACCGCCCAAACGTTCGTACAGTGTTGTCATCATTTTTCCTCTCTCTAATAGATGCATTTATTTTGCATGTTTGTGTGTGCTTATAATGTCCTCGATGAAAACCGATGTAAATAGGTAAAAGATGAAACTGAGTAAACAGACGGACTATGCCTTCCGCACACTGATCTTTCTGGCCGAGCAACCGGCGGGCGAGCGGGTCAGCATTCAGCAGATCTGCGATTTTTTCGAGGTATCCCCCAACCACGTATCAAAGGTGGTGATGCGTCTGGTGCGCCGCGGTGACGTGGAAGCCCTGCGCGGGAAAGGGGGCGGCATACGCCTCGCCAAACCGGCAAGTGACATTTCCCTGCTTGAGATTGTGAAGGAATTTGAAACCACGCTGCGACCGATCAACTGCGCGGAACAGCCCTGCCGCATTCTTAATGGCTGCCGCCTGAAGGGGCTGCTGGATGGCGCGGTGCGCGCCTATCTGGAGAGTCTGGCACCCTACAGTCTCGCCGACATAGCGGGCGGCGAGCTGCAGGTACTGCGCATCGGGGGCTGATCAGTCTTCCGGCAACTCAGCGCTGTGATAGACGTTCTGTACGTCGTCCAGCTCGTTGAGCATGTCCATGAATTTCTCGAACATCGGCAGGTCATCAGCACTGATTGGCGCAGTGTTCTGGGGAATGAACTGAATTTCTTCGACATCGAAATCGATGCCCTCAAAGGCTTCCTGCAGAGCCTGCTTGGCCTTGAAGAAATCAGTATTGGGCGCAAACACCGTGATTTTGCCGTCTTCACACTCGATATCACTGACATCGACATCGGCTTCCATCAAGGCTTCCAGCACTGCCTCTTCATCATCGCCGTCAAAGACGAAAATGGCGGAGTGGTCAAACATGTGACTGACACTGCCGGGGGTACCGATTTTGCACTTGGTCTTGGTGAAGGCCAGACGCACATCGCCAAAGGTACGGTTGGGATTGTCGGTCAGGCAGTCCACAATCACCATGCAGTTGCCGGGACCAAAGCCCTCGTAGCGTGCAGGAGAGAAGTCCTCACCGGCACCGCCCTGGGCTTTGTCGAGTGCGTTTTTAATGACATGGCTGGGCACCTGATCTTTCTTGGCGCGATCCATCAGACTGCGCAGGGCCAGGTTTCCATCGGGGTCAGCGCCGCCGGATTTGGCGACCACGTAGATCTCGCGACCGTATTTGCTGTAGACCTTGGTTTTTGCCGCGGCCGTTTTGGCCATGGAATCTTTACGGTTCTGATACGCTCTGCCCATTACCTGGCTCCGCCGTTCATACAAGAAATTAAAGGGTGGCGATTTTAGCCTGTCACAGCGGGCCTCGCCAAGGCCGCGTCCCCACTCAGAATTCGAACTTCAGCGGGGCTTCTTCCCGGCTTTCCAGCACCACTGGCAGACGGAAACTGTCGGGCATTTTCTTCATGGTATACACCCGGTCGTGGTCGAGGTGGCGATAGCGCATATGCGCGCTATTGAGCAGCTCAATACGGTAGGCATCGTAGTGACCGGGGTCGGTCGGGTCGGCGGGCTTCATGCCGTCCACCATGACCCAGCCGCGGAAAATACGGAAGTACACGTCGCCAGACAGCCCCCAAAAACCCACCTCGGACTGGCTGCTGATTTTGCCATCGGGCGAGGTGCTGCGGAAATCCGTGCGATAGGTACCATCGGCCGCGCGCTCTACCAGCCATTCCTTGCGCACACCGCTGCCTGTTTCATTGATGCCGTACCATTTACCCAACAGTGCCCGGCGGGCCTGGGCCTTTGACAGACCGGTGTCGATTTCCACACTCGGCTCGCTCAGTACCGGGGCATGATCAGCGAGCGTGCTGACCGGCATAGGCCGCGCCTGCAAGCGCTTATCGGCGTGGTCACCCACGCCCACGCAGGCGGTAAGAGGGGCCAACACCAGGAGGGCCATCGCAGCGCTGGCGCCGCGAAGTAGACGCTTAACCATTAATATCATCCAGACATAACAGGCGCTGATGAGCGGGAAAATACAGCGCCGCAGAAATCGGATATTCTAACCCAGTTGCCCGCAAAGCCTCCCGGTAAATCTGCATTTTATTTGCATAGCGCTCGACCTGCTGAGCGAAAAAGTCCTCCAGCGCTCCTTTGGCTTCGGCCGTTTTGTAATCCACAATCCAGCAGCGCGGCTGCCCCTCTGCCGGATCGACAAAGGCCCGGTCGAGGATCAGGGTCTGCCACTGTCCACCCATGCGGCGGCGAATAGTCTGTTCACTGGCCTGCCAGTCGTAGCTGCGCAAGATCCACTGCCCTTGCTCACAGTCCAGAGTGTTGTCCAGCAGCTTCAGCACCCTCGCCAAGCTGGCCTCCAGTCCGGGTTCCGGATGGCAGTGGTGTCGCAGGCGCTGACGCAGCGCCCCTTCCAGCCGGGCGCGGTCTTCAATCAGGCGTTTGCTGCCCTGTTGGCGGCCGAGGCGTTCCATCAATTCGTGGAAGACAACCCCCACTGCCCGCTCTTCAATGTTGTCCTCCAGCACCGCGTTTTCCGACTGTCGCTGTACCCTTTGGAGGGCCGACTCCTCAGTCAGCAGAGGCTGCCAAAGCGGATTCAGCGTCGCCGAAAACCCGCGCAGACGCGGCGCCAACGGCACCCGCATCGGCGCCTCTGCATCGCTCTCGTCAAGCAACTCTGCCGCTTCAAAGTCCGGCGCCACGACCGGCCACAATCGCTCAAGAAAACTTCCCGCGTCAGGCTTGAGATCGTCTTTGCTATTCATTTTCGCCACAGCAAACAGATGCAGCTCACCTTTGGCGCGAGTCAGGGCCACATAGAGCAGGCGGTCCAACTCTTCGCTCAGCGCCTGCTTTTGCACGCCGCAAAGATAGTCGTACAGACGCTGTTCATCGCCACCACTGCGCTGGGGCTTGGGGCCGAACAGCATATGCTGTTGCAGCCGCTGCCAGGCCAGCAGCGGGCGATCGTCGTTGCGACCGCGATTGCCCAACCCCGGCAGAATCACCACATCGAATTCCAGCCCCTTGGATTTATGGATCGTCATCAATTCAACCGTACTGCTTGGGGGCGCGGCGTAAAGCCTCGACAGTGCCGCTTCCAGCGCCGCGATATCTTCCAGCACACCCGACGGCGCGTGCTCATCCAGCACGGACAGCACCCGGTCAATATCCGCCTGCTGATGGGCTTCGATACAGGCCGGACCACCCAGCCGGTGCCAGAGACTGCGCAGCGCCCAGCGCAGGTCCCGACTTTCAGGGCGGGCATCAAGCCAGTTCAGCGCCTCAACCAGGTGGTCACAGGCCTTTCGCCCCTCCTCGCTCAGAGAACGGTGCAACTCCACCGTGAACAGCGCTTCGCGCAGCGGTAATCCGGTTTCACGCAGGCTGAGCAGATCATCCCAACTCAGTCCCACAAAGGGCGCCCGCAGCAGGCCGGACCAGGCCACATCATCGGCCTCGTGCCAGAGCGCCCGCAACATCGACAACACATCCATCACTGCCGGCAGCTCGGTGAGACTGTCGATATCCTGCCCGGAAAACGCAATATTGGCGGCCTTGAGCGCCGGGGTAATCTGCCGCAGATGACGGCGGCTGCGCACCAGAATGGCGATACTCGCGGCGGGATTTTCCTGCTGTGCGCGCTGGATAATGGCAACCACCGCCTCCGCCTCGCGCTGGGCGGCGCTGCCCGCGGCATCGACTCCTTTCGCCATGGCAATGGGATGGACTTGCACCCGACCGATGTTCTGCCGCTGGGGCAGGGCCTCCACATAGGCACTGTCACGCTCGGCAAACAGGCCCCGGAAACAATCGTTGACCCAGTTGACCAGAGTGGGCGAGGAGCGGAAGTTGGCACGTAACTGCAACAGACTCAGGGCCTTGCCCGCAAACCCCGCTGACTGCCTCAGCTCATCGAACAGGCTCACGAGGCTGCCCCGGAAGGCGTAAATGGATTGCTGCAAGTCCCCGCAGAAAAACACCGAGCGGTGATCATCCGGCGTCCAATCCTGACACAAGGCCTTGAGCAGCTCGATCTGGCTAACCGAGGTGTCCTGCATCTCATCCACGAGAATGTGCTCAATGCGATCTTCCAGCAGCATCGCCTCACTGACTTCACCGCCGCTCTCGGCGCGCAGAGCATGAATAGCGCGCAGAGCAATTTCGCCAAAGTCGACACCGCCGCGCTGTTCAAACACCAGCCGCAAATGCGCCAGCAGATAGCGCAGCGCGATACAGAAGTGGCCGACCAGCTCGCGGGAACCCTCAGGCAATACCGGCGGCGGCAGCACGGCGAGCGCCTGCCAGTCAGCGGCGATGGCATCGGGGTCATCGTCCTGCGCGCGCTTCAGCCAGTCTTTGGCCTGCTCCGTGCCCAGCTGGCCTTTCTTGAACTTGGCGTGTTGCACGGAGCCCGGCTTATAGAGCTGACCGTTGTTGTTACAGATACTTCGGCCTATCGCCGACAACAGGGGTAAATCCTCGACCGTCACCTGCTCAGGCACAGGCAGTTCCGCCGCCCAGCCGTGGTCGTCGCAGACGCCGGAAGAGTCGCGGTACGCGGCAAATAATTCCTCAACACCAAAGTCCTGCAAACGGGACCAGTGTACGTGGAAGGCCTCGCTGACCAGCGCCGTCAGTGCCGCATCCATCACTTCCAGATCGGCGCCGAGAATATCTTCCTGCCACTGGTCGCGCTTGGCGAGCAGCGCCGACAGCAGCGGCTGTAAAGTTTCGATGCGGTTGCTACCGTAGCGCAGCAAGCTTTCCAGTGCCTCGCGCAGCGGGGGTGGGCAACTGGGCTCATCGAGCTGGCGAAACAGCTCCAGAATCGCCTCCCGATACAGGGCTTCGCTATCGCTGACCGGTGCCGCCACGCCCAGCCCCGACAATAGCGGCAGCCGCCGCACCAGACTTCCACAAAAGCTGTCGAAGGTGGCGATGCGCAATCGCGCACTGTTTTCCAGCAGATTCCAGTTGAGCCGCGCCTGATGCTCACGCACGGCCAGCACTGCCTCGCGGATATCGCGATCAAACACGCTGTTGATCGGCATGGACTCCGCCGATTGCAGGGCGCCCATCACCCGCTCTTTGATTTCACCCGCCGCTTTGTTGGTAAACGTAATCGCCACCACATGTTCAGGGCGCTCAACACACAGCAGGCAACGCAGATAGCGCAGCAGCAGCACGCCGGTCTTCCCCGAACCTGCCGGGGCGCTCAGTAATACCGAGCGCGTCGGCTCCACCGCCTGTTCACGCTGGAGCTGATCGGGAGGGCTGAGTAATGCGCTCATGCCTCATCCTCCGCAGTAGCGGCATCACGCAGCAGCGGCAGCAGGTAAGCGCTGAAGCTGCGATCGAGCTGGGTGTTGTAGTCGTGGGCAATATTGCCCGCCAGAATGCCCTCGGCCATGCCCTGTAGCGCCCGCTCCCAAGCCCCCAGTTCAGCCTGCCATTTCTCGGGGCTGTCGACATCATTGTCATGGGCTCGCTTGGCAATCACACTGTTGGCCCAGTTGCTGCGCAGGTGCACCTTCAGGTCGTCGGGACTGCGCAACTGCGCCAGCATCACGCCATCGACCGGCGCCTCATCGTTGGCGGTCAGCGCGTAAATGGGCAACTGCGGCTCAGTTAACGAATCACTGTTCAGCGCCTTGCCGTCGATGCTGCCGGTTTTGTAATCAATGACCAGTCGCTTGTCGCCAATCCGATCAATGCGGTCGATACGAAGCTTGAGTGGAATCCCCATCAGCTGGGCATCCATCGCTGTTTCCAGCGCCTCAATTTCAAAATCCTGTAGCCTCGCTTTTTCCTTGTACTCCAGCCAGTGGCTGATCAGCGCAACGACCCGCGTTTTTTCCAGGCGCAGCAGGGATTCGCCAAAACGCTGGGGATTAATCTCTGAATGTTGCAGCGCCTCGTCGACACACTGCCCCACCAGCGCCTCAATACGCGGAAAATCCAGTGCATCCAGCGCCGCCTTGTTACCCAGCCGCTGCCAGACCTTTTCCAGACTGTCGTGAACGAGAATACCCTGCAGGCGGTGATCCAGCCCTTCTGCGGGCCGGGGAAACTCCTTCAGTCGCAAGCGGTATTTCAAAAAGGCGAGGAAGGGACTTTGGGCATATTCCTTGAACAGACCGCTGCCACCACGCAACTGACTGCGCTGCGCCACGGCTACCGGGCGCACATTGTCCTCCTCGGGCAGCGACAGGTCTCCCGCCAGCTGGCAAACCGCCGCTGGAGAAATACCGTCCGCCTGCGGCAACTCGGGCAGCAGGCTGCACGGCAATCTCGGGGTACCGCTGAGGTCTTCGGCGGCATAGCTGCACTGCAACTGCGGCGCGCTGCGCAGCAGGTCTTGCAGCAGGCGGCGGTCGCGCTGCAAACACAAACCGGCTTCACAACCTTCTACCCCGGCATTTCGCTGGAGTTGCTGGGGCAGAAATGCCGACGGCTCGGCGCGACGCGGCAAGGCAGCGTCGTCCAAACCGGCGATCCACACGCCGTCAAATTGCAGGGCAAGTGCGTCGTCATAGTTCATGATGCGCACCGGCGGCGGTTGGCGACGGCTGACCGCAAAGCGCTTGGTGGTAAGGATGTGATGCAGCCAGCGCAGGGCTTCATCCTGTGGAATCTCGCCAAGCTGGCGATCCAATGCGCGGAATACGTCCATCGCCTGACTGAAGCCGCGTCGGCAATCCGCTACCACCGGGTCGTCGCTATCCGCATTGGGCCAGCCTGCGGCCAACAGCATCTGATCAAAACGCCGTACCCAGGCCGAGGGTAATTGCCGCGGCGGCAGCGCCTGAAGCTGCTCCTGCAGCGCCTGCAACACGCCCACGCCCGCGTCATCGGAGAAGTATGGCGCCAACGCCAGCATTTCCCCGAGCTTGCACTGCGCTGCCAAACGGTCCCGGCAGAAGCGGTCAAACTCCGCGCGGGGCTGACGCAAGGCGGGCCAGTCAGCAACAAAGCGACTGCGCAACACCCGGCTCAACTGTTCCAGCGGCAGCGCCGTGTGCCGCAGAGAAATGACATCCCAGGCGGCGCGGATCAGCGGGTAGGCATAAAGACTTTCGCTGCCCTCAAAAACCCAGGGCTCTTCAAGCGCGTCAGCGCCCACGTAGAGTGACTGCGGATAGAGCTGGCGGCGCAGGGCGCGCTCCAGGGGGGGCCGGTAGGCGTTCATATCCGGCAGCAGAACCGCCAGGCTGGCTTGAGGTTCACGGGCAAGCTGAGCCGCCAACCAGTTGGCGATAGCTTCGCATTCGTCATCGCCATGGGTCGCAGCCCATAGCTGCGGTGAGGCAATCGGGCGCTCATCATCAAGCCTGTAGGACTGCACACCTTCGACCACGCACTGATCGACAAACTGCCGGGCAGCCGACGGCAGGCTGAGCGCAGGCGACAGAATCAATTGATCAGGCAGTTGCAGTTCACCTCGATTCAGCGCTTGGGAAAGCGCCGCCGGTAGTTGCTCACTGCTCAGCGCATGCAGCTCATCAAAGGCCTGTTGCATGGCCTCACGCCAGTGGAAGAACGCCAAATATTCGGAGGAAAACAAATAGTCATCACGGTCACTGCCGAGCTGGTAAGCGGCGTGAAGCTGAAAAGCATCGACAAACTGACGGACGATAGCGAGGCTGTTGAGGCAATCACCGGGAAACAGTTCGCTGCCTTCAATAATCCGCCGTGCGATAGCCAGCAATTGAATCGGACGCAGCACCTGCTGACTGGGCAGGCTGGCATCCCAGAGTTCGGCCAACCATTGCCCGAGAGGCATTACGGTGATGGTTTCCAGAAAGGCCTGATCGTGCTCACCGCGCTGGGTGGCGATCCGGTCCCGCAGTTGGCGCGCGCTGGCATCGCTGGGCATCAGCACCACACTGTGGCCGGGCAAAGCCAGCAGTGCCTCTAGGCGAAGGTGACGCATTCAGCCTCCCTGTGTTGTCAGCCAGTCTCGCAAAGCCGCTATTCTGCCATGAATTCCCAAACCGGGCCGGAACAGAAACCGCGGCCATAAAAAAAGCCGCGACCAGCGCGGCTTTTCGCAATCGGGCAAAGCAGCCTTACTTGATTTTGGCTTCTTTGTAGATCACGTGCTTGCGAACCACCGGATCGTATTTCTTGAATTCGAACTTGTCGGGGGTGTTACGCTTGTTTTTAGTGGTCGTGTAGAAGTGACCAGTACCCGCGCTGGAGACCAGACGGATTTTATCGCTAGCGCCTTTCTTCGCCATGACGGTTCTCCTTAGTATTTCTCGCCGCGGGCACGCAGATCAGCCAGAACAGCATCAATGCCCTTTTTGTCGATGATACGCATACCCTTTGCAGACACGCGCAGGGTTACGAAACGTTTTTCTGCCTCAACCCAGAAACGGTGGCTGTGCAGGTTCGGCAAAAAACGACGACGGGTGCGGTTTTTTGCGTGAGATACATTGTTTCCGGTTACCGGACGCTTGCCAGTAACTTGACATACTCTGGACATGGTTTTCCTTCGCCTCTTGAGGCTTTTTACGCAAAAAAGCCCGATGAATTCTGCAAACTTCGCCTAAAAATTCTGGGTCTCAGCACCGAAAATCGGCGCCGGCAGCAGGCTTGCACGACACTCGGCCGAGGTCGGACCCAAATAGAGCGCGACTTTATACCAGAAGCCCGCCCCCTAATCAACGAAACTGGCGAAAATTCCATCATTCCGATCCGGCAGCCCTTCTGGTAGCCTTGCTGTTTTTATCGCGCGCGATATAAACCACAGCACATCGCCGCCCAAGGAGACTTTCCAGCATGTCACGTGAAGCTCTGTTCCACGCGTTTTCCTGTAAATCACTGACCGTGCGCAACCGCATTGCCATGGCCCCGATGACGCGCTCCCACTCCCCCGGCGGCATTCTGTCTGACGCCATGTGCGCTTATTACCAGCGCCGCGCCGAGGGCGGCGTCGGCCTGATTATTTCCGAGGGCACCGGCATCAACCGTCCCGGCGCGCTGCACGACAACAAGGTGCCACGCTTTCATGGCGAGGCGGAACTGGCTGCCTGGAAACGCGCCGTCGACGCCGTTCACGCTGCCGGGGGCGCCTTTGCCCCGCAGCTTTGGCACGTGGGGTCAATGCACACGACCGGTGACAGCGATGTGATTCCGGATGAACAACTGGAAAGTCCATCGGGACTGGCCATGCCGGGCAAACCACGGGGTAAGGTGATGAGTGACAGCGACATTGCCGACACGATTGCCGCCTATGCCGACGCCGCCCGCAACGCCAAAGCCATTGGCTGCGATGCCGCCGAATTTCACGGTGCCCATGGCTATCTGATCGACGAGTTTTTTTGGCCCGCCACCAATGAACGCAGCGACCGCTTTGGCGGCAAGACACTGGTCGAACGCAGCCGTTTTGCGGTCGAAATCCTCAAGGCCGCCCGGGCCGCTGTGGGTGAGGACTTCACGCTGATTATTCGCCTCTCCCAATGGAAGCAGCAGGAGTACACGGCGCGGCTGGCAGAAACACCGGAAGAGATGCAGTGTTGGCTGGGCGCCCTGAGCGACGCAGGTGCCGATATCTTCCACTGCTCTCAGCGCCGCTTCTGGGAGCCGGAGTTCGAGGGATCTTCGCTGAATTTTGCTGGCTGGGCGAAAAAGCTCACCGGCAAGCCCAGCATCAGCGTCGGCTCTGTCGGCCTTGCCAGCGACTTCATAGAATCACTGGCACAGGGCAAATCGTCAGAGCTGGCGGCGGAACAGAGTCTTGAAAACCTTGCCAAGCGGGTGGCCGATGGCGAGTTCGACCTGATTGCCGTGGGCCGCGCCCTGCTGCAAGACCCCAACTGGGTCGCCAAGCTGGAGCAGGGGCGCGACGACGAGTTCGAGCCCTTTGACGTGCGCAGTATGATGAGCCTGAGCTAAGCCTTCTTCATTTCCGCAAATGGCGGGGCGGCTTACAGCAAACCGCGCTCCGCCAACGACACCACCTCCGGTCCGGCCACCACGCAATGATCCAACAGGCGCATGTCCAACAGCGACAAGGCCTCGCGGATACGTGCCGTAATTCGCACATCGGCATCGCTGGGTTCGGCCACCCCGCTGGGATGATTATGCGCCACGATCAGCGCAGCCGCGTGCAGCTCCAGCGCACGTCGGGCAATCTCTCGCGGGTAAACGGCCGCCCCGTCAATCGTGCCGTAAAACAGAGGTTCGTAGGCAATCAGCCGGTGCTGATTATCGAGGTAGAGGGCGGCAAATACTTCGCGATGTTCGCCGCGCAGCTGGGCACAAAGGAACTGCTTGGTGGCCGAGGCACTGGCAAACACCGCATCGCGCTGCAGGGCCTCACCCAGATAGCGGCGGGACATTTCGATCACCGCCTGCAGCTGCACATATTTCGCATCGCCCAGTCCCTTAGAGGCACAGAACTGAGACTGGGACGCCGCCATCAGAGCCGTCAATCCACCGTGCTCGGCCAACAGCTCTCTGGCGAGGTCCACCGCCGACTTGCCGCGCACGCCGGTACGGAGAAATATCGCCAACAGTTCGGCGTCGGAAAGGGCTTCGGCGCCGCGCGCCAGCAGTTTCTCACGGGGGCGCTCGGCCTCCGGCCAGTGATTAATCGCCACATCACCCTCCTTGGCGTGGCAAACGCAGATCGCAGGCGGCGGTAGTCCCCACCGCCCTGAACGTTCATAATAGCTGCTTGATTTGCAATATCGAGCCCCGGCATGAAGCAGCTCAGTAACCGACATATTCTCCTCGGCATCAGCGGCGGGATCGCCGCCTATAAAAGTGCCGAGCTGGTGCGCCGCCTGAAAGACCACGGCGCCGACGTGCGCGTCGTCATGACCGCCGCCGCCATGGAGTTCATCACTCCGCTGACCCTGCAAGCACTGTCGGGCAATCCGGTGCATACCACGCTGCTCGATCCGGAGGCTGAAGCGGGCATGGGGCATATCGAACTGGCGCGCTGGGCCGACCTGATTCTGGTGGCCCCTGCCAGCGCCGATCTGATGGCGAGGCTGGCCAGCGGTCGAGGCGACGACCTGCTGACCACCTTGTGTCTTGCCACCCCGGCGCCCGTTGCCCTGGCACCGGCCATGAATCAGGGTATGTGGCGCGACCCGGCCACGCAGGCCAATGTCGAGATTCTGCGCGAGCGCGGCATTGCGCTGTTTGGACCAGCGGCCGGCGAGCAAGCCTGTGGCGATGTCGGGCCGGGGCGGATGCTGGAAGCCGAGCAACTGGCCGAACTGGCGGCGGGGCTATTTCAAAGCCGTGCGCTGGACGGCGTAAAATTGTGTATCACTGCCGGGCCAACGCGCGAAGCGATTGATCCGGTGCGTTACATCAGCAACCACAGCTCGGGAAAAATGGGCTATGCCCTGGCCGAAGCGGCCGCCGATGCAGGGGCGCAAGTCACGCTGATCAGTGGCCCCACACAGCTTCCCTGCCCGGAGCGCGTCACCCGTATCGACGTCATCAGCGCGCAGCAGATGTACGACGCCAGCCTGGAAAAAATGGGTAACTGCGACATTTTCATCGCCTGCGCCGCGGTGGCTGACTACCGGCCCGCGAACGTGGAAGAACAGAAGATCAAGAAGCACAACGACGCCATGCGCATTGAGCTGGTACGCAACCCCGACATCGTCAGTGCGGTTGCCAGCCATCCCAAACGCCCCTTTACGGTGGGCTTTGCCGCAGAAACACAGGATGTGGTGAGCTATGCGCGGGACAAGTTGCAACGCAAAAAGCTGGACCTGATCGTGGCCAACGATGTGTCGGACAGCCGCATCGGCTTCAATACCGACGACAACCGCGTGACCGTGATCGGCGCCGATACCGAGCAGCACATCGAACAGATGAGCAAGCGCCAGCTCGCCCGGCAACTGATCGCCTTGATTGCCCAGCAGCACAGAGAACCGGCAGACTGAGAGCCGCGTTCTGGACAGCCGCCTCAAGGCCTTCCATGATAATGCAACGCCCAACTGGCAGGGATTACCGATAACACCATCATGCTTACGTCGCGCCGCTCACCGAAGAACACCGCCACAAAAGTCTCACTGACACCCGCCCGGCGGGACATTCTGCTTTCCGGACTGGCCTGTGTGGCACTGATCATGGCGGCTTTTTACTGGATTCAGAACATCGAGTTGCCGCGCAGCACCAGCCAGCGCGTCGCCGCGGTCACCAGCGACATCGCCGACAAAGAGAAACGGGTGCTCGACGACCTGCTTGCTGGTATCGGCGAGCGAGTCACCGCCCAGTCCAGCAAACCCGACATTATCGCCGCATTTGACCAGGGCGATGCTGCAGCGCTGAGCAAAGAAGCGCTGGATCTGCGTCGCAGCTTTCCCGCAGCCACCGACAGCAAGCTGATCCGTATCGGCCCTCAGGGTATCGCCGACGAAAGCACTGAAACCAAGCGCCTGCGCAACCATATTGAAATCGACATGTTGCGCAAGGCCATCGACAGTCAGCAGCTCATTATCGAGGCCTACCAGCACGACAAGCGCTGGCTGATTTCGCTCTTGCAAGTCGCCGGTGACCAAGGGGCGATCATCGTCAGCTTCGATGCCGAATTCTTCGCCCGGATTCTGCGCAATATCGCGGGGAACTCCGTCAGTAACCAGCTGGTGCAACGCTACAAGGGCAGCGAAAGCGTGGTCATTGCCGCCAATGGCCAGCAGTACAAGCAATACATGGTCAGTCGCGCCCTCACCATCCCCGGCTGGTCACTGGAAGTCTTTCCACAGCAGGTAACGGTCAATGCGCTGACCATCGACAGCACCCTGATCTGGCTGGTTTGTCTGCTGTGCCTGGCACTGATTACTGCCAGCCACAGCATCTTTTTCCTGCGCGCCAGCGCCGCGCCCCTGCGTAAAGCCCTGAGCAACGAGAGTACCGCCTCACCGGATATTCCCGATATCGACAGCTTGATGGGCAAGGACAAAACCGTTGAGAAGAAACCGCTGCAAAGCCAGCACGGCGGACGCTTTGATCCCACCGCCGACCTGCGGCCACCGCTGCCTGAGGCCAAACCCCTGACGTCCAAGAAAACCGCCTCCAAACCCGACAAGCCAGCGCCGCAATCGAGCGCCAAAGAACCCGCCGCCGATACTCCGCCACCCAATCGCCGCAACTGCTTCCGCGCCTATGACATTCGCGGGATTGCCGATCGCGACCTGGACAGCGATTACTGCCGCCACATTGGCCGCGCCCTGGGCAGCGAAGCCCTCGCCCGTGGCCAGCAGAAAATCTTGCTGGGGCGCGATGGCCGGGAGAGCAGCCCGCGTATTCGCGAGGCGCTGATCGAGGGCTTGCTGAGCTGCGGCGTTGATGTTGTCGATCTTGGACTGATCGCCACGCCCATGCTGCACTTCGCCTGCCACGACCTGAATATCGGCAACGCGGTGATGATTACCGGCAGTCACAATCCCGCCGAATACAACGGCATGAAAATGTTGCTGGGCTTTGAAAGCCTGAGCAGTGAAGAGATTCAGGCCCTGGCCGACCGCGTTGCCGAGCAACGCTACGAGCAGGGCGAAGGACAACTCAGCAGCGACAGTATTGAACAGCGCTATATCGACCGCATCTGCGGCGACGTGGTTATTGCGCAGACGCTGAAAGTGGTTATCGATGCCGGCAACGGCGCTACCTCAAATATCGCCGTTCCACTGTTTGAGGAGCTGGGCTGCGAGGTCACGCCACTGTTCTGTGAGGTGGACGGCCGCTTCCCCAACCGCAACCCCGACCCTACGATTCCCGAAAACCTCGACGCGCTCGCCGCTGCGGTGGCCGAGCAAGGCGCCGATATCGGCATTGCCTTTGACGGCGACGGTGACCGAGTGGCGGTGGTCAGCGCATCCGGACGCCGCCCCCGCGCCGACCAGTTACTGATGGTGCTGGCCGACGACATGGTGAGCCGCAATCCCGGCTGCGAAGTGCTGTTCGACGTAAAATGCAGTCGCTTGCTCGGCCAGCTGGTGTTGGACCGTGGCGGCCGCCCGGTGATGTGGAAATGTGGCCACTCGCATATGAAACGCAAGATCGCCAGCAGTGACGCACTGCTCGCAGGCGAGTTCAGCGGCCATATCTTCTTCAAAGAACGCTGGTACGGCTTCGACGACGGCCTGTATGCCGCCGCCCGCCTGCTGGAAGCCCTGACACTGGCCGGCACCACACTGGACGAAGAGCTGGTCAGCTATCCCAAGCTGTTCAGCAGCCCGGAGATTCTGCTGCCCGTGGATGACGAGCGGAAATTTGATGTGGTGAATGCCTTTGCCCAGCAGAACGATTTTCGCGATGCCAAGCTGATCGATATCGACGGTCTGCGCTATGAATTCCGCAACGGCTGGGGCCTGCTCCGGGCCTCCAACACCGGCCCGGCGATCACCCTGCGCTTTGAAGCCGAGAGCGAAGCCGCCCTGGACGGAATTCGTGAAAGCTTCGCACAAACGCTGGCGAAGATTGATCCCAACTTGGCAGATAGTCTTTAATACCGCCTTTTCACCTGCGAACCCAGAGCATGAGACCAGCTATGTCACTAAGCCGCGACGCTGCGGGCGATATCGCCCGCGTTCTGACCGAAGCCCTGCCTTACATCCAACGTTTCACCAATAAAACGATTGTGGTGAAGTTTGGTGGCAATGCGATGATCGACGACGAACTGAAAGAGCATTTCGCCCGCGATATCGTACTGATGAAGCTGGTCGGCATGAACCCGATTGTGGTGCATGGCGGCGGCCCTCAAATCGGCGACCTGCTCAAGCGATTGCAGATTGAGTCCCATTTTGTAGAGGGCATGCGCGTTACCGACAGCGATACCATGGACGTGGTGGAAATGGTGTTGGGCGGCAGCGTGAATAAGGAAATCGTCTCGCTGCTGAATCATAACGGTGGCAAGGCCGTGGGCCTGACCGGCAAAGACGGCCAGCTCATTCGCGCGCGCAAACTCAAGGTTCGCCACAAGACGCCAGAGATGTCGGCCCCGGAAATTATTGATATCGGCCATGTTGGCGAAGTCGCCAGCATCAGCACTGATGTGCTCGAAATGCTGATCAACAGCGATTTCATCCCGGTGATTGCACCGATTGGCGTCGGCCCGGATGGCGCGTCATATAACATCAATGCCGATCTCGTGGCCGGCAAAGTGGCCGAAGTCCTGAAAGCCGAAAAACTGATGCTGCTGACCAACATCGAAGGGCTGAAAAACAAGGAAGGCAAAGTCCTGACAGGACTGAGCACCGAGCAGGTAGATGCGTTGATCGAAGACGGCACCATCTACGGCGGTATGCTGCCCAAGATCGGCTGCGCCTTGGACGCAGTAAAAGCGGGCGTGAACAGTGCCCATATTATCGATGGCCGCGTGCCCCACGCCGTACTGCTGGAAATCTTCACCGATACGGGTGTAGGCACCCTGATTACCAACCAGAGCCTGCAAGCCGAAGACGCATAAGGATTTTTCATGAACAAGCGTCCCTCGCGTCGCGACGATATTCTGCAGGCGCTGGCTACCATGCTGGAAACACAGCCCGGCAGCCGGATCACCACGGCCAAACTGGCGGCAGAAGTGGGTGTCTCGGAAGCCGCGCTTTACCGCCATTTCCCCAGCAAGGCGAAGATGTTTGAGGGCCTGATTGAATTTGTGGAAGACGCGGTATTCAGCCGTGTAGCCCAAATTGTCGAGCACAGCGACCAAGCCGACGACGCCATCGCCAAGCTGCTACACCTGCTGCTGGCCTTCACCGAGCGCAACCCCGGCATTACCCGCATTTTCAATGGCGATGCCCTGGCGGGAGAACACGAGCGTCTACGCGGCCGCGTGCAACAATTTTACGACCGTCTGGAAATGCAGTTGCGACAAATTCTTCGCGAGGCTGAACTGCGTGAAGGCAAACGTACCCGCGCCACCGCGAATGCCACTGCGAATCTGCTCATGGCATTTGCCGAAGGGCGTATCGGGCAATTTGTGCGCAGTGATTTCAAGCGCGCGCCAACGCAGGACTGGGAAGAACAGTGGGCCCTGTTACAGGACATGCTGTTCCGCTAGGACATCAATCGCGCGGCTCTGACTGCCGGGAATAGCTGCGGCGACGCAGCACCGTTTCCAGCTGAGAGAAGCGCTCTTTATCCCGCTCATAGGCGGCATCGACGTCATCCAGCTCCACCAGCCGCCGCCCGATCTGCTGCTCGGTAGTACTGACTTCGTGACGCAAATCCGCCAGCGTTTTACTCAGCGCCGCAGGCACCGCCTGACCACGGCGCTCCAGCTCTGCGGCTTCGGCCTGATTGTTCAGCACCTGCTGTTTCACGGTGGAAAGATTACTTTTCAATATGGAGATGCGCACCCGAATGTCGGTCAGCGCGCGCTGCTTGGCGTGCTCAATATCATCGATATTGCTGTAGCGCAGCAGCAGGGATTCGTCCCAGGCCCGCAACTTTTCCTCAGCCTCTGCCCGGGCGCGGGCCACCGCCTTTTCTCGGCGAAGGGCTTCACGCTCTTCTTCAGTCAGCTGCGGGGCAACGCTTTTCACCACACTGCCGTCGGCACGAATCACATCGTAGCCGCGCGGCACCACATCGGGTGGCAGGCGATCGAGAATCACCACTTTATTGCTGGCATCCACATAGCGGTAGAACAGTTTTTCCGCCGCCTGCGCTGAAACAGCGCCAACAGACAGGAAAATGCCCAACAATACTGCGACTCGCTTTAACAAATCTGCCTACCCTCGTTGCTGCCCTACTTACCTTTTAACTTACAGTGTAACGCCGTATTGGGTCCGGTAATCACTGACCCTGCTCAGCAGCGCCGGGTCGTTGGCGGCACTGCGCAGATACTCGATGATATCCGCCAGACCGACAATGCTTATGACCTGCAGTTGGCGCTCCTGTTCCAGTTCCTGTATGGCCGAGAGCTCGCCTCGCCCACGCTCCTGGCGATCCAGACCGATCGCTACCGCCGCGACGTCTGCGCCAGCCGCTTCGATCATGGTGATGGCCTCGCGAATGGCGGTACCGGCCGTGATCACATCATCAATAATCAGTACTCGGCCCTTCAGCTCCGCACCCACGATGGTGCCACCCTCGCCGTGATCCTTGGCTTCTTTGCGGTTGTAAGCGAAGGGGACGTCGCGCTGGTGGCGCTGCGCCAGCGCACAGGCCGTTGCCGCAGCAAGTGGAATGCCTTTGTAGGCCGGCCCGAACAGCAGATCGAATTCGACACCCGAATCCACGATCGCATCGGCATAACAGGCCGCCAGCGCCGCCAGTGATGCCCCGCTGCTGAACCGCCCCGCGTTGAAAAAATAGGGGCTGATGCGGCCAGATTTAAGCGTAAACTCGCCAAAACACAGCGCGTTGCTGTCGATGGCCTGGGAAATAAACTGCTGCTGATACGGTTTGATGCTCATGAAAGGCGATGACTCACTGACAAAAACGTTGGCATATTGACGGTATTGTACGCCCCGGAACTTCGTCGTCACAGCCACTGGCCCGCTTTATGCAGAGCAATATGTGGGAATATGAAACGAAAAAGCGGATTTTGGCGGTGTTTTTACGGACATTCACCGCTTGCAGATTGTTGTCCAATGGGTTTCATTGTAGTCTAACATGCTGTTTACAGTGGGAATTGCCGACCGGATACGGGCAAGATAACTACCCGCCCTGCCAGCGGCAAAGTACAACCTCCCTCTGCCAAGACCGTAATTGGCGGACAGTTTCAATACACATAGCCTGGGCGACTTTGCCCACACCAGACGTACGAGAACCGCATGAGAATCATCAGCTTTTGCGCTGACAGCATCACTGATGCCGCCGAGAAAGGCTTTTTTGACTGGGTCGTGAAGCAGGATGCCGACATCATCTGCCTGCAGAACCTGGGCATTGCCGAGTACAAACTCCGCGACGACGTGTTCTTTCCCCGTGAATACAACCCCTACTTCTTCGATGCCGCCGATGGCAAGAGCAACGGCGTTGCTATCTACTGCCGTCAGCTCCCCAAAGCGATTATGACCGGGCTGGGCTTTCTCGATTTCGATATGGAAGGCCTCTACATTCAAGCCGACTTTGACAACATCAGCATCGGCAGCCTGTTGTCACCCTCAGTACCGGACGGCGATGCCGAGGCGCAAATTCGCAAGAGCCAGTTTTTTGAGCAGTACTACAACCACCTGCACAAAGTGCGCAACAAGCGCCGCGATTTCATCATTTGCGGCAACTGGGGCATCGCCCACAAAAGCATCGATATTCAGGATGTGAAAGGCAATCACGGCGTTTCCGGCAGCCTGACCGAAGAGCAGCAGTGGATGGAACGCCTGTTCCACGACGAGCACTACGCCGACGCCTTCCGGCTGGTCAACAGCGATGCCGACGAGTTCAGCTACTGGCCCGACGGTGAGCCGGGTAAAAACGGCTGGCGGGTTGACTACCAGGTGGTATCAGAACGCCTGCAAAGCCGCGTTGAGCATGGCGCCATCTACAAGGTTCAGCAGTTCGGCAAGCACGCCCCGCTGATTATGGATTACGACTACGAACTGCCGGAGAGCGCCTTCTAAAAAGGCGCCCTCCGCTGGCTTACTCGACCAGCGCGGCCCGCTGTGCAGAGATCAGCTCAGCAATACCCTGCTCAGCCAAATCCATCATCGCATTCATTTCTGAGCGACTGAACGTCGCTCCTTCTGCAGTGCCCTGCACTTCAATCATGCCGCCACTTTCGTCCATCACCACGTTCATATCCGTCTCGGCACTGGAGTCTTCCAGATAATCCAGGTCCAGCACGGGCTGCCCCTGATAGACGCCGACCGACACAGCAGCCACCATCTGCTTCAGCGGATCACCGGCAATCGCGCCGCTGCGCTGCAGTGAACGGATGGCATCGACCATGGCCACACAAGCGCCGGTGATCGACGCGGTGCGCGTGCCGCCATCGGCCTGAATGACATCGCAGTCCAGCGTAACGGTGTGTTCGCCGAGCAAGGTCAGGTCGACAGCCGCGCGCAGCGAGCGGCCAATCAGTCGCTGAATTTCCTGCGTCCGTCCGGACTGCTTGCCTCTCGCCGCTTCTCGCGCCATACGAGACCCGGTAGAACGCGGCAGCATTCCGTATTCCGCCGTCACCCAACCTTGGCCCTTGCCGCGCAGAAACGGGGGCACACTGGCCTCAACCGAGGCGGTACACAGCACTTTGGTGGCGCCGGTTTCCACCAGTACCGAACCCTCAGCGTGACAGGTGTAATGGCGGGTAATACGGGTTTCGCGCTTTTCGTTACCGGCGCGACCGCTGGGTCGAACAACAGTCATAATCATCTCCTATGTCTCAGCCGCAAAGTATACCGGCTAGGGAGGGCCTGAAGCGAAGGCCGTTTACCGATACAATGGCTGTTCAACATGAAGCTATTGAGCACTGAGGTTACCGTGACCATTTCCAGCATGACCGCCTTCGCCCACCGCCGCAGCGAACACCCCTGGGGCACCGCCATCTGGGAGCTGCGTTCGGTCAATCATCGCTACCTGGAGTTGTCATTCAAGCTACCTGAAGGCTGGCGGCAACTGGAACCCGAATTGCGCGACCGCCTGCGCAACGCCCTGCAACGCGGCAAGGTCGAATGCTCATTGCGATTGAGCCTGCAGGATCATAACCAACAACTGCAGCTCAATAAGACCCTTGCTCAGCAACTGCTGGACACCGCCCACCAGCTGCGCACCGATATCGCTCACGCCGCACCGATTGATGTGCTGGACATCATGCGCTGGCCTGGCGTCATGCAAAGCGGCGAACTGGATGGCGACACCATTACCAAAGACCTGCTGGCCGCCTTTGTCGACGCCCTCGACGACCAGCGCGCCAACCGCCAGCGCGAAGGCGACGAACTCGCGCTGCTCATTGAACAGCGCCTCAGCAGTATCAGCGAGATCGTCACCGACCTGCGCGCCCGCATGCCAGAGATCGTCAGCGGTCAGCGCGACAAACTGCGCAGCCGCCTGGCCGAACTGCAGGCTGAACTCGACGCGGAACGCCTCGAGCAGGAAATGGCACTGATCGCTCAAAAGGCCGATGTCGACGAAGAGCTGGACCGCCTCGACACCCACGTAAAAGAAGTGCGCCGCGTCCTCAAGAAAGGCGGCGCGGTCGGCCGACGCCTCGACTTCCTCATGCAGGAACTCAACCGCGAAGCCAACACCCTGTCCTCCAAAGCCGTCGTTGCCGAAAGCACCCAAGCCGCCGTTGAGCTGAAAGTACTGATCGAACAGATGCGCGAGCAGATCCAGAATATCGAATAAATCTTCTAGCACGCGAGTTCAGCGTCGGCTTGCCTCGCCTACCTACCAAATGGTAGGCTCTCCAGTAACAAGCCAATGAGAGCACACGCGAGATGAACACCCGGGAGCAATTACTGAATCAGGCTGAATTTCTGCTCAGGGAACGCGGCTATGCGGCATTCAGCTATGCCGATCTCGCCAGTGCGGTGGGTATTCGCAAGGCGAGCATTCATCACCATTTCCCAACCAAGGAAGCCCTCGGCATCACAATCGTGGAGTCTCACCTGGCGGAACTGACGTCCCGCCTGCAACAGATTCAAACGGAACAGCCGACGCTGGCAATGCAGATTATGGCCTTCAGCACACTGCTCAGCGAGAAATCCGCAGACCGCACACTGCCGCTGTGCGCCGCCCTCGCCGCCGAGGTCACCGTGCTGCCGGAGCGCCTGCAAACACTGACCCGGCGCTTTTTCGATATTCAACTTCAGTGGTTACAGACGGCCATTGCCAGCGCAATAGCTCGCGGCGAATGCACGCTGGACGCCCAGCGCATCGGCGTGGAGGCGGAACATCTGATGGCACTGATTGACGGTGTGGCGCTGGTTGCGCGCGGAACCGGAACGGCTTATGCCCTCGACAGCGAGATCGTAAACCGGCTGCTGGGCATCTCTGCAAACCGCTAACCGCTCTAACACCAAGCTTCTAATCCTGCCTGAAAAGGACGCCACTATGAGTATTCCCGTTGCCTCGGCCCTCGGCTTCGCCCTGTGGACACTGGTCATTCTGTTTTCGACTGTAGGTGTTTACCGCTGGAGCCGCATTTTCACCGGACGCGCCAGCATCAGCCAATGGACCGCGAATCCCGACGATGGCTCAGCCTGGTATGGCCGGGCAATGCGTGCACACATGAACTGCATTGAAAACCTGCCAGTGTTCGCCTGCATTGTCTTTGCCGTGGAAAGCGCCGGCGTCGCATCCGCCACGCTCGACACGCTGGCGCTAACGGTTCTGGGAACCCGCGTAGTACAGAGTACGGTGCACATTGCCCTGCCACAGAGCGAGCGCATCGCGACCCTGCGTTTTCTCGCCTTTTTTTCCCAGATTCTGGCAATGTTCGCGATGGTGGGCAGCTTGCTGGTGTCGCTGTAGCACCCTCACCCCACTATTTCTCGCGACCGCGGAGCCGTATCGTAAATCGAGAGTAGCTGCCGGAAGGGCTGAGGGGGAGTATACTGGCGCGATGCATGCCGTTAATTCTCAGCGCGGTCGTCGCCCTGTTCATTCAGTCGTAGTAGGCAACACGTGAACGCTCGCCAAAACTCCTCCGCTTTTCAAGCCGACCTACTCCTGCTGCTGGTAACGATTGTTGCGTCCACTGGCTGGATTTTTTCGCGTGAAGCGGTCGCCGGACTCCCGCCACTCACGTTTATGGCACTGCGTTTCGGCGGCGCGTCGTTGATCCTCGGCGCCCTGAGCTATCCCAGCCTGAAAAAACTGACCGCAAAACAGTGGCGCGCCGCCAGCCAGGTGGGCGGCCTGTTTGGTATTTCAATGATTTTCTGGGTACTCGGCCTGAAGCTGACCTCGCATGTGGGCATTGGCGCCTTTCTTACCAGTTTGGGTTTACTGCTTGTGCCACTGATCAGCCGCCTGTTTGGCGAGCGCCCCGGCCCCTATGTGTATTTTGCCCTGCCTTTTGCCATGGCCGGACTGGCCTGTCTGTCGCTGGATGGTGAGTTCCACATCGGTATTCCGGAGCTGTGCTTCCTCACGTCGGCGTTAATCATGAGCCTGATGTTTGTGCTGAACAGCCGCGCCGCGACGTATATCTCGGCCATGCCGCTGACCGCCATTCAGCTGTTTTGGACGGGCATCATCACCGGTCTGTGTGCCGTATTCTTTGAGCCACCCGCCTTCCAGCAACCCGCGGCGATCTGGGGCTGGTTTGCCGCCAGTCTGTTTATCGCCACCTGTCTGCGTTTTGTATGGCAAACCCACGCGATGGGCAAAACCCTGCCCAGTCACAGCGCCATTATTATGATTCTTGAGCCAGTCTGGGCTGCCGTATTGGCAACCCTGTGGCTGGGTGAGCGCATGAGTGGACTGCAACTGGCCGGTTGCGGACTGATTTTTACCGCCATGCTGGTCAACCGCTGGCCGGCACTGCAGCAGTCCATCAAGGGAGCGCTGAAGCGCCGTCACGCGGCAAGCTGATCGCTAGTCCTGCTCTGGCGGCGCCAGCATGTCATCGTGCTCGTCCATCTCCCAGGGCAGATGTCCCGGCGACACATGCACAAAGTGCAGATATTTCTCAAAGTGATCGAGAATGTCCGTCGCGATCTCGTGCTTGTTGAAACCGTAAATGTCGTAGGACTGGCCACCGCGCCGTAAGAACACCTCAGCGCGGCAGTAGTGCAGATCATCGCTTTCCTCTCGACGCATTTCCGGATAGGCATACCCCGGCAGCTCGTGCTCCACCAGGCGAATTTCATAGATGAAATTCACGTCGCCCTGCCGCTGAACCTCCAGGCAGATCCGCGGCATAG
>NZ_CFHTQA010000008.1:0-95750 GCF_984394615.1 Spongiibacter sp.
AATGGGTGTTCGCAGGATTATCTCAAATTCTGGAGGTTGTGCAGACCTTCCCTAAATTTTTCTGATGAGTATGATACTTTTTTCAAAAATGACTTGAATCCCAAGCCACAGAGTCCGCTGTACATGGATTTTAAGTATGAAACTTTATTACTCTCCCACATTTCCTTTTTATAAGGCTTTGTAGGGTGAGGAACACGTACGGCGCAGTGCATGCTCATCTTAGAAGTTTCACTGCCGGTGTATACTGAATAGTTGCGAACGTCCGCTGACTCGATAAATCCCGTGAATGCGCGGGATTTTCCCTGCTTATTGTATTGGTGTCGCTTATCGCTATAGTAGCGCCTATCCTTGTGACCCCCTCGTGCTGTATGCCTGCAGTGCTTGCGGAGCCTCTACGCTACCGTTGACCAAACAGGAGAAGAATTCATGACCCAGGAAGTAGTTGTATTAAGTGCGGCCCGTTCGGGTATCGGGACCTACGGTGGTGGCCTGAGCGGCATTGAGCCCCATGAGCTGGGCGGCCAGATCATGAAAGCGGCGATTGATCGCTCTTCTGTGGACCCGCAACACATCAATTATGTGACCGTCGGTAACTGCATTCCCACTGATTCCCGCTACGCCTACGTGGCGCGTGTTGCTTCCATCCAGGCTGGCCTGCCGATGGACTCGGTGGCGATGGGTGTTAACCGCCTGTGCAGCTCTGGCCTGCAGGCCATTGTGACCACCGCGCAGAACATCATGCTGGGCGACTGTGACTACGGTATCGGCGGCGGCGTGGAAGTCATGTCGCGCAGCGCCTACCTGTCACCCAGCATGCGCAACGGCGCGCGCATGGGCAATGTCGAAATGCTGGACGCAATGACCTCGGCGCTGACCGATCCTTTTGGTGTGGGCCACATGGGCATCACCGCCGAAAACCTCGCCGAGAAGTGGGGCATCAGCCGCGAAGAGCAAGACGCCTTTGCCGCAGAATCCCACCGCCGTGCAGCCGCTGCCATTGAAGCCGGTTACTTCAAAGAGCAGATTGCGCCGGTGACCCTGAAAACCCGCAAGGGCGACGTTATTTTCGATACCGACGAGCACGTTAAGCCGGGCACCACGGCTGAGACGCTGGCTAAACTGCGTCCGGCCTTCAAAAAAGACGGCACCGTTACAGCGGGCAACGCCTCCGGTCTGAATGACGGCGCGGCCTTCATGGTACTGGCCTCGGCGCAAGCGGCTGAGAAAGCGGGCCAAAAACCCATCGCGCGCGTTGTCTCCTACGCGGTAGCGGGCGTACCGAACCACATCATGGGCGAAGGCCCGATCCCGGCCACCATCAAAGCACTGAGCAAGGCGGGCCTGTCTGTGGCAGATATGGACGTGATTGAGTCCAACGAAGCCTTTGCCTCCCAGGCGCTGGCGGTTGCCAAAGGCTTGGAGCTGGATCTCAGCAAAACCAACCCCAACGGCGGCGCTATCGCTCTGGGCCACCCGGTCGGCTGCTCCGGCGCGTTTATCGCCACCAAGGCGATTTACGAACTGCAGCGCACCGGCGGTAAGTACGCGCTGGTCACCATGTGCATTGGCGGCGGTCAGGGTATCGCGGTTATTTTCGAGCGCATGTAAGCGCCTTTGCGGCGGCCACTCGGCCGCCGTGTCCCCCCATTTTTCCTATCGGCCTCTGTCATAACGACCCTTCTCAGTCGTTAATTTTTGTATCGTTGCCTCCCTGTTTTGACGGTGTTACCGAAAACCAAGAAGCTAACAGAATAATTATTTCGCGTTACGTTGCTGGCAACTTGTGTAATCACGTTCCCTACTTGTTCTAACACTTTTGTTATTTATCGTGACATGTTCTGCACGAGTCGCTGCTGATGTCACTTATAAAACCGCCGCTATGTCAATCTAACGGTCGTGGTTGTTCGTAAAACTACGTATGCCAATAGTGGTTACAGGTCAATAACTTGTGCCCCGCCTGAACACAACCAGCCGCCGGCAAATGGCGGCTCGAATAAATCCATAGATTGCGGGCAGGGAGAAGCAAAATAATGAGAAACATGATGGGGACGCCGCGGTTGTTGGCCGCGGCGATATTGGCTGCGCCGATGGTCCAGGCTGCCGAGTCGGGTGCTTATGCATTGGAAGAGGTGGTGGTAACCGCGCAGAAGAAAGCCGAGTCTTTGCAGGATGCGCCTATTTCATTGACGGCCTTTGGTCAGCAGGAGCTGGAGACCAAGGGCATTAACAGCCTGTCGGATATTGGCGCGAATGTGCCGAGCATGAGCATTCAGCCGTTTCCGATTAACAATGCCACACTGCGAATTTTCATTCGCGGTATTGGTATTTCCGATGCGCAGATTACCCAGGACCCGCCGGTCGGCGTGTACATGGACGGGGTGTATATTGCCCGCTCCACCGGCACCGCGCTGGATGTGGCCGACCTGGAGCGCATCGAAATTCTGCGCGGCCCGCAGGGCACGTTGTACGGCCGCAACACGACCGGTGGCGCGGTGAACCTGGTCACACGCAAGCCCAGCACAGAGGCCTTGGAGTTTGAGCAGAAGTTCACAGTAGGCGACCGCAGCCTGTTTACCTCCAAGACCTCGGCCAATATTCCCGTAACCGACACGCTCGCGGCCAAGCTGGCATTCATGACGACACAGCAGGACGGTTTTATTGAGAACACCGGGCCGGGCGGCGACTATGGCGACCGCGAGGTACAGGGTTACCGCCTCGACGTGCGCTGGGATGTCAACGAGACCATGACGCTCGATTATGCCTACGACCGCTCAGAGCTGGATTACTACAACACCAGTTATCAGGCGGTGACCCGGCCGCTGGGTGACAAAGGTCAGGCCGAGCCGATTAAAGAACATGCCAGTGAGCAGACGGTTTACAGCAGTCGCCGTCTGGACAAGATGGCGACCGGCAAGCCACTGGAAGAGTCCAATACAGAGATTACCGGCCACGCGCTGACGTTCACCGCCGGTTTCGATGGCGGCGAATTCAAGTACATTGCGGCCTACCGGGAGTTGAGTGATGCGTCCTACGCCGATATTGGCGGTGGTGCTGGGTCCACGGAGTTTCGTCTGGATACGCACCGCTACAAGGGGCAGGCAACAAACGATGAGTGGACGCCCTTGGTAAAACCGCTGGTTACCCAGCGCCAGCGCTCCCACGAGCTTCAGGTGTCTGGCGATGCCTGGGATTCGCGTCTGGAGTATCTGGTGGGTGCCTATTATTTCAAAGAACGCGCGATCGAAGACAACTCGCCGCTGCACCACCAGTTGAGTGCTGATGCCCGCATTCCGGGGGTGCCATTCCGGGTGCACGTGGTGAACCTGCTGTCGCAGCACTATGAGATTGAAAACGAGGCGATGGCCTTTTTCGGTCAGGCGACCTGGACGCCGAATGTGCTGGAAGATCGCCTGCAGCTGACATTTGGTGCGCGCCATTCCCGCGATAAACGCTCGGCCATTAAAAACCAGACCGACCTGAATATTGCTGAGCTTTACGGTCTGGCCCTCGACTTGCCCTGGGGCACCATCGACCAGAGCGATCCGGGGCGGCAATTCGACGATGTGCAAGCCTCGAAGAAGTTTGACGATAACTCCTTCAGCTTCGTGGCCGAGTACGACCTGACCGACAGTATCAATCTGTACGGCAAGGTCAACGAAGCCTACAAGAGCGGTGGTTTTAATACCCGCGATCCCCAGCGCGATGGCAATCAGGGTCCGGCCAGTGACGGCATCGACTATGGCTTCGGTTTTGTCGACGGCTTTGATGAAGAGAAAGTGCGCTCCATGGAACTGGGTATCAAGAGCGAGCTGATGGATCGCCGACTGCGCATCAACGCCGATATTTTCAAAAGCGTCTACAGCGACATGCAGCTGAACTTCCTGCTGGCCGGCACCGTTGCCGATACCAAAATCACCAATGCGGGCGAGGCGGAAATGCAGGGGCTGGAAGCGGATATCACCTTTATGGCGACCCGCAATCTGTTGCTGATGCTCAACTACGCCTATCTCGATGCCGAAGTCACCAAGGCGCGCGATGTTAACGGCCAGGATGTGAGCGATCAGTTTGTGTTCTTTGCGGCACCGGAGCAGAGCTATACCGCCGTTGCCGACTGGACCATTGTCGATGCCGACTGGGGACGTTTGGGTCTGAACGTCAGCTACAACTACATGGATGAGCGCAACGGCGGCTCACTGGCGTCAAATGTGAAAAACACCCGGCTGGAGGCCTATGGCGTTTGGAATGCCCGCCTGGGCCTGAACGAGATGCCGCTGGCGGGTGGCATGCTGTCCGTCGCGGCCTGGGGTAAAAATCTGCTGGATGAAGAGTACGCGATCAGCGCTATCGACAATCAGCCCCAAGCCGACCGATCTGTGCTGTGGGGGGATCCGCGCAGCTATGGGGTAGACCTGATCTACCGCTACTGATCTGAACTGGGTGTCCTTCACCCTCTTGCCGCCTGCGGGCGGCTTTTTTGTCTTTGCGCTACGGCCTTCTCCTCCATATGCCGTATTCCACTCGGCGGGGTCTTTCCCGCATGTTCTATGCTTGCACCGGCGTTCAACGCTGCGAATACATAATAATGGAGAATAACGATGCACCTGGGTTTCAGTTCCATGAACACGGTCCACGATCCTCGTCCGGCGGATCTGGCGAAAATTCTCGAAGAGGCCGGTTTCGAGTCGCTGTGGTACGGCGAGCACAGCCACATCCCCATGGCGCGTAAAACGCCCTATCCCCCCGGCGGAGAATTGCCCGAGCCCTACAAGGAAATGATGGACCCCTACATCTCGTTGATGGAAGCGGCTGCGGTAACCAGCAAGCTGAAACTGGGTACCGGCATTGCGCTGCTGCTGGAGCGGGAGCTGCTGTCCCAGGCCAAGACCATCGCAACCCTTGACCGTCTGTCTGAGGGGCGCCTGATCATCGGCACCGGGGTGGGCTGGAATGAAGAGGAATTCGAAAACGCGACAAAGCTGCCGTGGAAACGCCGTTATCTCGGTCTGAAAGAAACCGTCGCTGCCACTCGTGCGTTGTTCCGCGACGAGGCGCCGGAATATCACGGTGAGCTGATCGACTTCGATCCGGTGTGGTTCGAGCCGAAGCCCGTGCAGGCCGGTGGTCCCAAGTTCCTGTTCGGAGCAATGGGGCCGCTGGGCACCAAGCACGCCGCCATGTGGGCTGATGGCTGGATGCCGGTCGACGTGGTGATGCCGGATGTGGGCGAGGGCATTGCTGCCTTTCATCAGGCCGTAAAAGACTTCGGCCGTAACCCCGACGACGTGGAAATTACCATGGTCGCGATGGGCGAGATCACGGCCGACTTGCTCAAGCGCTACCGTGATTTGGGTATCCACCGCGTGAACATCGGTGTCGGCATGGAGAACTGGAACAAGCCCGAGATCATCATGCCGATGATCGAACAGTTCTCGAAAATCATCCCCGAGCTCTAGTCAGACTTTTCCGCCGGGCGCGCTCTGCCCCCGGCTTTCGTTTTTTCGCTGGGGCACCGTTGGCAACAGTGGCGACCTGAAGCGCTTCGTGCACTACACTTTGTCCGGACAACTACTCTCTGGGGAGAGGAAACCATGAGTAACCTGGGCCGGGTGTGTGAACAGGATGGTGCGGTTCACGATGGCGGTGACCGCATCGAGATGCTTCTCGATGGCAAGGAGAAAGCACTGGGCGGTTTTTCCGTGCGTCGGGTGCTGCCGAGTGTGCGGCGCAAACTGGTGGGGCCGTGGATCTTCTTCGATCATATGGGGCCGGCGGATTTCCCCGCCGGGCAGGGGGTCGATGTGCGCCCGCACCCGCATATCGGTATTGCGACGGTGACTTATCTGTTTGAGGGCGAGATGCTGCACCGGGATTCACTGGGCAGCGAGCAGCGGATTCGTCCGGGTGATATCAATCTGATGGTTGCGGGCCGGGGTATTGTGCACTCCGAGCGCCAGCGCCCGGAAGTGCTGGCGGCTCCCCAGCGCATGCACGGACTGCAACTCTGGTTGGCGCTGCCCATTGGGCAGGAAGAGATTGATCCGGCGTTCTATCACTACCCCGATGCTGATATCCCCGCTGTTGATGTTGGGGGAGTGGCGGTGCGGGTGATGATGGGCAGCGCCTACGGGGTGACCGCGCCGGTGAAAACCTATGCAGAAACCCTGTACCTGGAAGCGCGGCTTGAGCCCGGTCAATCATTGGTATTGCCCGAGGCGGACGAGCGCGCGGTATACGTGGTGGAGGGGTCACTGACAGTTGGGGATCGTCATCTGCCCCAGCACAGCATGGCGATTCTCCGCCCCGGCGAGCAGTGTGTGGCGGCGGAGGAAGAGAGTCGGCTGGCATTGATCGGTGGCGAGTCCTTCGAGAAACGCTACATCGACTGGAATTTCGTTTCCAGCCGCAAAGCGCGGATTGAGCAGGCCCGCGACGACTGGCGCAACGGGCGCTTTCCCTCTGTACCGGGTGACGATGTCGAGTTTATTCCTCTGCCGGAATAGCCTTCAGTCCAGCGACAGGGGTTCAGGCTGCACCGGCCTGATGTGCAGTTTGTCGCTGCCGGCCATGATGCCTTCGTCCACTTGTTGGCGGAGGCGCTCCAGGTCGCGACGGCGAATGTCGGCGATAATGCGGCTGGCGAGTGCCTCATCGGCGCCCATGCCGATCAGGGTTTGGCGACTGAGCGCCAGTGCCGATTCAAAGCACTCCCGCACGCTGAAGTCGGCGTTCAGGGCTTTCAGCTCGATGGAGTGCAGGCGGTCGTAAGAGCGTACATAAACCCGCGCCTCCGGGTTCTCCTTTTTCACCAGTTCCACAATTTGACTATTGCGTTGCGGGTTGTTGGTGGCGATCACCACGGCCTTCACATTGGCAATGCCCGCCGCCCGTAAAATCTCCCGGCGGCTGCCGTCGCCAAAGTGTACCCGGAAGCCAAAGCGGCGGGCGTCTTCAATGCGGCGGCTGTCATTGTCCAGCGTAACCACTTGCAGACCGTTGGCAAACAGCGGTTGCGAGACCATCTGCCCGAAGCGGCCGAAGCCGATAATCAACACGCTGCCGACGGCGTCGGAGTAATCCTCTTCGGGGTCGCCGCTACGCTGCTGGCGCAGTAACAGCGGCAGCAATTTATCGGTGAGCCCGGCCAGTGCCATGGATACCGAGATGATGCAGATCAGCACCGATGACAGCTCGGCGCCCAGCAGCCCGGTTCCTGCGGCGGCGGCAAACAGTACAAAACCGAATTCACCGTGTTGGGACAGCCCCAGCGCGGTGCGCACCGAGGTATTGTGTTCGCTGCCAAACAATCGCGTGACCGCATACAGGCCCAAGGCTTTCAGCGCCATCGCCAGCGGCGCGGCGGCGACAATAATCAATGCGTTGTCGAGGATGGTCTGAATATCCAGCGACAGACCGACGGCCATAAAGAACAGGCCGAGAAACAGCCCGCGAAAGGGTTCGATATCGGCTTCGATCTCGTGGCGGTAAGAGGACTCTGCCAGCATCACACCGGCGAGAAAGCTGCCCATCGCATAAGACATGCCCGCGACATCCATCAGCAGTGCGGCGGCGATGACAATGCCCAGGGCGGTTGCCGTCATAATTTCCGGCACGCCAGACTTGGACAGCAGGCTGAACATCGGGCTCAGCAAATACCGTCCGGTCAAAATCAGCAGCAGAATGGCAAGCAAGGCAATACCAATATTGGCGGCGCTGTCGGTCAGACTGAGCGAGTCGTTGGCGGGGGCCAGCAGCGCTGCCAGCAGCAACAGCGGTACGATGGCCAAATCCTGAAACAGCAGGATGCTGAAGGCCTTGCGACCGTGCAGGGTATTGCGCTCGCGACGCTCATCCAGCTGCGTCATCACGATGGCGGTGGACGACAGTGCCAGGCCCAGGCCGACAATAATGGCGGCGGTGGGCGCAATCCCGCACAGCGCTGCGGCAACCGCGAGTAGTGCGCCGCAGCCCAGCATTTGTGCGAGGCCAAGTCCGAAAATATCGCCGCGCATTTGCCACAGGGTCTGAGGCTTCAGCTCCAGACCAATAACGAAGAGGAACAGCACTACGCCGAATTCGGAGAAGTGCAGCAGCTCTTCAGGGTGTTCAGAAAAATTGCCCGCATAGGCAAGGTTGACCACAATACCGGCTAACAGATAGCCGAGAATGGTGCCCAGCCCCAGCTTCTTCATCAGCGGGGTAAACAGGCAGGCCGCTGCAATCAGCGACAGGGTTTGCCAGAAGAGCAGTTCGAGGTGGCTAGGTTGGTAGTCGATCACGGGCGCGTCCTGAATGAGGGTGGTGGGCTGGTGGGGGAAACGCAAAGTAAACAGGGTAGAAGTGTAGCCCGAGTACTGCCTCAGGGAGGCCGAATGAAAGCCGCAATTGTAGAAAAATTTGGTGAACTGCCGCACTACGGCGAGTTTGATGTGCCTCAGCCGGGTGATGGTCAGCAACGGGTATGGGTGAAAGCGGCGGCGCTGTCGCAACTGGTGCGCGCCCAGGCGGCGGGTCGTCACTACAGCAGTGCACAGCCGCCACTGGTGCCGGGGGCGGATGGTGTCGGTGTGCTGGACAATGGCCAGCGGGTGTACTTCGCCTTTCCAGCGCCGCCGTTTGGCAGCATGGCAGAACAGGTAGTGGTGGACAGCGGCAATATCGTGGCCTTGCCGGACCACCTCGATGACATCACCGCAGCGGCGATGGCGAATCCCGCCATGTCCTCCTGGGCGGCGCTGGTGGAACGGCTGAATTTTCAGCCCGGACAGCGGGTACTGGTCAACGGTGCCAATGGTGCCTCGGGAAGGCTGGCGGTTCAGATTGCCCGCCATCTCGGCGCCGCACACATTGTGGCAACCGCGCGCTCACGCTCGGCGGAATCCGAACTGAAAGCGCTGGGCGCCGATACCTTCATCAATCTGGAACACCCCCACGACGAATTAACCGCCGCGTTCCAAGCGGTGCTCGCGGAAGGCATGGATGCCGTACTGGACTACGTTTGGGGACCATCGATGGAAGCGCTGCTGGCGGCACTGCCGAAAGCCCGTGGGCGCGCGGCAGCGCCGCCGGTGCGAATCGTGAATATGGGCTCTCTGGCGGGGGAGCAGATTAGCCTCAAGGCGTCGATGCTGCGCAGTGCAGACCTGCAGATGATGGGCAGTGGCCTCGGCAGTGTTTCCCAAGCGGGTCTGCTGCGCAGTATCGCGGCCGCCTTTGCCTCCGCAGAAACGGCTGGACTGAAGATTGCAACCCAGGTTTTGCCTCTGGCTGAGGTTGCGCAAGCCTGGCGGATAATCGGGCGCGAACGCGTGGTGTTGCGACCCTGACAGCGGCAGCGTATCCCCAATATAGGGGTTTCTTGGTGTTATAGCGCTGCTATGATGATTTTTTACCCTCCATAAAGGACCCTGCCATGACCCGCCTTGAGGACAAGCTGCTTAAGGGACTGACCCTCCTGGCTTTCGCTTTCATTTCGGCCTGTGCCAGCTTCTCGCCGTATACCACCGCCGCTAATCAGGGCGATCTCAATTTTATCGACAGCTATCTTGCCGAGGGTGGCGAGGTGGATCAGCGCGACGGTTTCGGCAATACCGCGCTGTATCAGGCGGCCAAGACCGGGCAGCTTGCCGTGCTTGAGCGCTTATTGGAGGCGGGTGCCGATCCGGGGCTGAAGGTCGGTGAGCAGGGGGATACGGCATTATTGGCCGCGGCGGCTTCCACGGTGGATGGCGACAAGATGGTTGCCGCCCTGCTGCATGCGGGTGCGAATGCCGAACAGAGCGACATTTCCGGGGTCACGCCGCTGTGGTCAGCGGTGGAGGCGAACAACCTCGATGCTGCTCGCCTGTTGATCGATGCTGGTGCGAACCCCAATGAGATGGTGCACGGCTATACCCCGCTGATGCTGGCGGCGCATAACAAGTACAGCGATATGGTGAAATTGCTGCTGGTGCGCGGAGCGGATGTAGATGTGCTGAGCGATGGCGTAGAGGTGGGCTACAACGCGCTGTACTTTGCCGTTGAGCTGCGTCACTGGGAGCAGAAGAGTGGCTGGCAGAGTGCCACGCCGCTGGGTCGTGTCAGCAAATACTACGATGGCAGCAATGGCGCAAATGCCATTTTCCTGCTCGACCAGCAGCAGAAGGTGGTGGATATACTGCTGGCGGCGGGCTCTGACCCCGACGCGACTCGGGGCGAGTGGACGGCACTGACCCGTGCGGCGCGGCAGGGCGCTGATGCCTCGGTGGTTGAGGCGCTGCTGTTGGCCGGGGCCAATCCGAATTTGAAGTCGCGGGAAGATTATTCGCCGCTGTATCTGGCAGCGGGCTGGAATCGCGCGGCGCAGGTCGATGTCTTGCTGGCCTTGGGCGCGGATGTGGATCTGGGCAATGACAACGACAATGAGACCGCGATTTACAATGCGGCGAACAACGGCCACCTGGAGCCGGTAAAAAGCCTGCTGGCGGCAGGTGCCGATGTGAATATCGCTGATGGCAAGGGCTTCACCGCGTTGTACCTAGCCAGCTATGACGGCTATACCGAGGTGGTGCAGTACCTGATTGCGGCGGGCGCCAACATGGATACCCGCAGTGGCAAAGGGGGCTGGAGCCCGCTGCATACGGCGGCGGATAAGGGCAAAGAGGGCGTGGTTCGAGAGCTGATAGCCGCCGGCGCTGATGTCAATTTCCGCAGCAGCGGGGATTACACCGCCATGTATTACGCCGCAAAATCTGGCAAGAAGGCCGCTGAAGATATCGTTAAAATGCTGGCGGTGGCCGGTGGCGATGTGAACGCGCGCTGCAACGGCTACTATCCCCTGCACATGGCGGCCGATAACGGTTACTACGACGTTGTTAAAACACTGCTGCAATACGGTGCCAATCCCAATCTGCGTGACAAGGACGACGATTCGGCGCTGGATATCGCCATGCGTCACGGCTACCAAAAAACCACCAACTACATACAGCAGTACGGCGGGCAGACCAATTCCTACAGCAAGTCCTCCGGCGGCGGCGACATGTTCGGCAAGATTTTCGCTACCGTTGCCATTGGGGCTATCGCGGGCAGTGCCGATATTCCAATAGAAAACTCTCTCGATATTATGGGCGCCGCCGTGGGAGACATCTGGGTGGACGATGGTCAGGGCAGCCGCCTGGCGACCATGCAACAGCAAATGGCGCAGGGCACCTACCAGATCAAAGATCCGGCGCTGCGCAGCCTGGCGGAAACCCGCCTGCAACTGGAAAAACAGAACCGCGACATTCAGCAGCAGGTCGCGGCCTATAACGCCGAGCAGAAGCGCCGCCAGGAAGAGCACCGACTGGCGATGGCTCAACGGCAGGCGGAATATGCCGAGCAGAAAGCGGCCTACGAACAGCGCCAGCGCGAAGCCGCTATTGCCCGGCAGGAAGCGGCTCGCGCTGCGGAGCAGGCCCGACGCGACGCGGAAATTGAGCGCCAGAAACAGCGTGCCGAGGAGCAGGCGCGCCGTCAGCAGGAAGCCGATGACGCCCGCGAGCGGGAGCTGGCAAGACGTGCCGCCGAAGCCGCAAAACCCAAGCCCCTCAGTGGCAGTATTCGCAGCGGCCGAATGAATGAGGGTGAAGGCGCGGATTGCGACTGTGAAGGCACGCTGACCATGCAGAGCTTCAGTGTGGGTAGCTGCCAGGTGTCCTCGCTGGTTGTGGCCTATGAGGTCAGCCATTTCTTTGGTGAGCCCACCGTTAACGGGAAGTATAAATGGCAGACCAGTGGCGCCGATGATGATTGTCTGCCCAGCGACTTTAATCTCTGGCTGAAAATCCAGAACGGCGATGCCTACGGCTACATCGAAATCGATCCGGCCATTCCGCGTGCGGGTGCGGTGTCCTATTCGGGGACATCGGGCAGCCCCAACTGGGACAGCTTTATCTGCGGTTATCAAGGGGGTAAAGCGACAGCCTGTTTCGATGCAGCCAGCGCGAAAACGCTCTATAAACACGGGCGCATCGTCGGCGTGGAGGCATCACACCAGTGAGTGGCGATCCGATACCGTACGCACCGAGGCGCTGCCAGTTTCTGGATATCTGGGAGCTTGGCGACTGGCAGCTAAAGGTCTATGGCATTGTCTATGACGACGCGCCACTGTCCCCCGAGCTGGTCGCGGCGGCCCGGCAGTTGGCTGAGGAGCGGCTGGCCCTGTCCGCCGAGCAGACGGGCCACTACAAGGTGGGGTTTGTGGGTATTCATCAGGGAAAAACATCCCACTTTGTTTTCGTGGATTGGTGGGCGGACAGCAACGAATTGCATCACCATGTGTATGTTGCGCCTCTCGATGCGCCGACGGCGTTCAGCTACACCAGCCCATCAGGCTTGATTGCCTGTGTGTGGGATTTGGAATTGATGGCGTTTGAGCGAAAGGCCTGGGTGCACACCGCGATGTCGCCGCAGGGCGATATCGCGGCGTATCTCAATCGTCACTTTAACGGTGATCTGTAGGGCAGGGCTCAGTGGTCATCCGCTGAGGCCGAAAACTCTTCATCCATACGCATAAACATATAGACGCCCATCCGGTTTTCCTCGTCGGAGAAATTGTCGGTAATGCGCCTAATCACCTCACAGGCGCTGGCGATCATGGTTTTGCAGTGCTGTTTACCCGCAGGGGTCATGGTGACCAGTTTTTCGCGACCGGAGTTCGGGTCTTCGGTCAGCTCGATATAGTGCAGGGGCTCTTTCGCGAGTGCGCGCAGCGCCTTGGAGACACTGCTGCTGGTGATGTCGTACCAGTTGGTCATCAGCCGCACAATGTCCTTGCGGCTGATCGACGTTTCACCACTGCGCTGCATCTCTGAGCGCAGTATCCACATGATGACGGTCTGGTGGCGATCCAGTTGCCCGCAGCTCATCAATCCGGCTTCTATCTTCATGCCAATAGAGAAGTGGATGGGATAGAAATAATCCAAAAACATCTCTGGAGCATTGGCGCTGGTGGCCGGTACATCCTCGAATTTTTGCCATTCCTTGTCCAATTTTATCTCCAACGCACTGATTTTAAGCGCATTTTTAACCTGGAAACTGTTTTTGTCAAGAATAATGTCTTTGTGATGACTGTTGTATTTTATTAATAGTGTCGAGTTGACACTGTTTCTAAAAGAAAATAATATCGCCTCAACAATAACAAACAGAGACGGTATTTCTGGTGGATGCTTCATCGCTTCATGCTGCGTATACAGGCCTGAAAAAGGGCGTGGCCAAAACGCCATACCCGACGGCGGCCCTGCGTCGTGACCGGCTGCGGCGGCTCAAACAATTGCTGGTGGAGAACGAGCAGGCGTTCTGTGATGCCCTGTCGGCAGACTTCGGTTATCGCTCGGCGGATCAGTCCCGCTTCGCGGATATCACCACCACGATCAAATCGGCGAATCACGCGCTGGATAATCTCGGCTTCTGGATGCAGCCCCAGCGCCGCGTGGCGGACCTCAGCCTGCGCCTCGGCGGCGCTCGATGCCGCGTGCACTATCAGCCCAAGGGTGTGATCGGCATTGTCAGTCCCTGGAATTTTCCGGTGAATCTGGCGCTGTCGCCCTTGGTAAGTGCGCTGGCGGCAGGCAATACGGCCTATATCAAACCCTCAGAGCTGGCGCCGCGCTGTGCAGAGGTATTGGCTGAAGGCGTTCGCCAGCACTTCTCGCCCGACGAGGTGAACGTGGCCTGCGGCGATGCCGACGTGGCCCGCGCGTTTGTGAACCTGCCTTTCGATCACCTGATTTATACCGGTGGCGAACGCATCGCCAAATCGATCATGCGCGATGCCGCCGACAAACTGACGCCGCTGACGCTGGAGTTGGGTGGCAAGTCGCCGGTTGTCGTGGGTCGAGGCAGCAATTTGCCGCGACTCGCCCAGCGCCTGATGTTCGGCAAGTTCTTCAACGCTGGTCAGGTGTGTATTGCCCCGGACTATTTGATGATTCAGCCGGAGCAACTGCCCGTCTTGCTGGATGCCCTGCGACAGGCGCTGGCAGAGATGGATCGCGCAGCCGGTGCCGACGCCGTGCAGGTAATCAGCGATGCGCACCGGGCGCGCCTCAAGCAGCTTTGCGACGACGCCGAGCAATACGGTGCGACGCTGCACCGCCTGAAACTGGACGGCTCGCCTTACGAGCTCACCGTGGTGGTCGATCCGGGTGAAGATGCCCTGATCCAGCGCGAAGAAATCTTCGGGCCGGTGTTGCTGGTCAACACCCACGCCGACTTCGCCGAGATGCTCGATGAGCTGCAACACCGCGACTCACCGCTGGTGTCTTACTACTTTGGCAGTGCCGACCAGGAATTTGCCCAGCTACGCCAGCACAGCCGCTCCGGCGCGCTGGTGAAAAACGATGTGGTGTTTCAGTACGCCAACGACGACCTGCCCTTTGGCGGTATTGGCAGCTCCGGCATGGGGCGCTACCGGGGCATTGATGGTTTCCGCGAATTTTCCCACGCCCGTGCCGAGTTCCACGCACCGCGTATCGACCTGGCTGCAATGGTGACGCCACCGTTTTCAAGCCTGTTCTCAACTGTTAACAAAATGATGAGGTGGCTATGAGCGCTATCACCGCAGCGCCGCAGAACGCGGCGAGTATTCTCGACACTATGCTGTCGCCGGAATGTATCCAGAATCCCTATCCGGTGTACAAACAACTTCGTGAGCTGGGACTGGTTTACGGGCTGCGCGACTTCCCGCCCGGCACGGTACCCGGTGTCGACACGCCGTTTCCCGCCTGGGTCGTGACGCGTTACGAAGACGTTGATTTCGTGCTGAAGAACGCCGATCTGTTTTCCTCGGAAGACCCGATGCAGGCCAATTCCAGCGCCCCGAGTCTGATGCTGGTCAACCACGACCGGCCGCGCCACACCGCGTTGCGCAATCTTGCCAAAGCAGCTTTTACCCCCAAGCGAATTCACGACGATATCGTCGATCGCCTGCGCGCCGACGTGCAGAAAATTGTGCAGGACTGTCAGGGCGAAACCGTCGATTTTATGGAGTGTGTCGCCGGAGTCATTCCCGCGCTGGTGATGACCTACCTGTTCGGTCTGCCGCGTGAGGATTATAAAAAGCTGGTCAACTGGGCCAATGCCTTCATGGTGTCGTCGGACTTTACCCCCGAGCAGCGACTGGCCTGCAACGAAGCGCTGTTCCACTACTTTGTGGACAAGGTCGAGCTGCGCCACCAGGCCATTAACAACGGCGAGTCAGTGCCCGATGATCTGATGTCGGCGTTCATTCGCGCCGAGTGTGATGGCGACGTACTGACCAAGGACGAAGTCGTCCTGTTCTGTATCACCCTGGTGGTGGCGGGTGCAGAAACCACCACCTATTTCCTCGGCAACCTGATGGGCGTGCTACTGGAAGATGCCGAGTGGTTTGACCGCCTGAAAGAAGACCGCACGCTGATTCGCCCGTTTATGGAAGAGTGTCTGCGTCGCGACGGGCCGCCACAGCGCCTGTTCCGCGTGGTGAAGCAGGACTGCGAAATCAACGGCCAGCCGATCAAGGCCGGCGACTGGATTGCTTTCTTCATGGCGGCAGCCAATCACGACGAAAGCATGTTCCCCGAGCCGGAAAAATTCATTATCAACCGCTCGAATATCTCCCGCCACCTTACCTTTGGCCGCGGAATCCATCACTGTCTGGGCGCACCGCTGGCGCGAGTGGAAGCCGAGATCATGCTCAACACCCTGTTGGATAGCTGCGCGGGTCTGGATGGCTCGCTCAGCGAGTCGCGCCGTCAATCCGGTGGCCTGCTGGCCTACGGCTTTGCCTCGCTGCCGGTACGCTTGCTGGCGGAGGGCCAGGCATGAGTGACTGGCAGAATTTTTCCCTGCAGAAAGACGGCGGCCTTTACCGCCTGACGCTGCACACGCAGTGCAAGGGAAATGCCTACAACCGCTTGTTCTGGCAGGAGCTGGACAGTCTGCTGGCGGATTTGAAGCACGACAGCGCCTGTCGGGTACTGCTGATTGATGCTGAAGGTCGACACTTTGGCGCCGGCATGAACGTGGATTATCTGGCCGAGCTGAATGTCAGCAAGGGCGATGATCCGGCCCGTTACAACCACTGGATTCGCGAAAAAGTGCTGTATCTGCAGGCGGTGATCAGCCGCCTGGAAGCACTGCCCATGCCGGTAATTGCCGCGGCGCGCGGCGCCTGCATTGGCGGATCGCTGGCCATCTTTGCGGCCTGCGATCTGCGATTGGCTGACAGCAGTGCCTTCTTTTCTATTCACGAAACTCAGATCGGCATCATGTGCGATCTCGGCACCATCCAGCGCTTGGCCTGCCTCTGTGGCGAGTCGGTGGCCACGCGAATGTCGCTGACCGGCGCGCGTATCGACACTGAAGAAGCCCTGCGCGTGCAGTTGCTGAGTGCGCCGGTCGCCGCGCCGGAAGCCCTCGACGCTGAGGCCCGGCAGTTGGCTGAGAACCTGATGGCACTGTCGCCGCTGGCCCTGAGTGGGGTGAAGCGCACGCTGATTGAGGGGCGCGATATGAGCTTTTCGGCGTCGCTGTCGATGTCGGCTAGCTGGAACGGCGGCATGTATACCAGCCCGGAAATCCGCGAAGCCATCGCCGCCCAGCGTGAGCGCAAGGCGATGGACTACCGCCCGCTGTATGGGGAGGTCGCGCAATGAGAGTGCTTGTTACCGATCGCCAGCAGCAGTCTGCCGAATATCTGGTGGAGGACTTCCAGGAGTTGTTCGACGAGTTGTCGTCGCAGATGAAGATCGACGCCCTGTGTGGCGGCTGCTGTTCCTGCGCGACCTGCCACGTGTATCTCGACGAGCCCGAGGTCGCTGTTCCGGCAGAAGACCAGGAAAAGGAGGTGTTGGAGGGACTGATTCACCACCGCGATAACAGTCGGCTGCTCTGCCAGTTGGAAGCCAGCCAGGACATCACCGAACTGAAAATTCAGATCGCCCCCGCAGAATAAGGAGAAAATAATGCGTAATCTTGAAGTGACTCAGGAAATCTTCAGGTGCTTCGGCGCCCACGATGTCGACGGCATTGTGGCGCTGCTGCACCCGGAGTGTGTGATCGATTTCTACGGCCCCGAGGTCATCCCCTATGCAGGGCACTACGAGGGGCTGACGGAGTGTCGGGGCTTTTTCGACACTGTGTTGTCCTCGGTCGATATTCATGTTTTCGACGCCGATCAGTTCATCTGCGAGGGCGAGCATGTCGTGGTGGTGGGCAAACTTCGCCTCACCACCAAGCGCGATGGCAGGGAAATTAAGTCGCCGTTTGTTCACGTGATCCACTGTCAGGATGGCAAGTGGAAACACTTCCGCGACTTTATGAATACCGCGGTGGCTCAGGAGGCCTTCCGTGAACGTTGAGAACCGCCACCGCCTGGTCTACCACGCCGATCTCGGTCTGTTCCTGTTGCTGGCGACCCCCTGGGTCAACCAGCAGTTGCTGACGCTGATTTTTTCCTTTGGTCAGCAGGAGCTGTATCAGGGCGCTGCCGCCCAAGCCATTACCGTGTTTGTAGGCCTGATGGGCGTGCTCGGCTTTGGCCTGAGTTATCTGCGTCTCGGCGTTGATGACAGCCGCATGGTGGTCGCACGCAGCGCGCTCGTCAAAGCACTCGCCGCGCTGTGGCTGCTCTACGCCTATCTCTGCGGACTCTCTCCCCTATTTCTTTTGCTGGCTGCGATGGATGCGGCGGCGTTGCTTTTGTTGCTGTCGAGCCTGCGCCGACGGTAGTCCACAGGATGTGCTCTCACAACAGACAAATAACAAATAACGATTAAAACAGGGTACACAGACAATGAAGACAAAGACCCGCTTACTGGCGACCTCGGTGTTGCTGGGCTCTGGCGTGATAGCGCCTGTTGCAACAGCTCAAGAGGGCAGTGCTTCCCGCGGCAGCCGCCTGCTGGAAGAGGTGATGGTCACCGCCCAGAAACGCGAAGAAGATTCGCAGGATATTCCCATAATGATTAGCGCCTTTGGCGCCGATAAACTCGACGCCTTTGGCATTGAAGCCACCGCCGATCTGCAAAAGATCACCCCGGGGCTGACCTTTACCTATGCCTACGGCTACACCGTTATCTATCTGCGTGGCGTCGGTACGGATGCGTTTCTGCCGAACGCTGACCCCAGCATTGCCACGTATATCGACGGTATTAACATCGGTCCTAGTCAGGGTAAACAAGATACCCTGGGTGCAGTGCAGCGGGTAGAGGTATTGAAGGGACCGCAGGGCACACTGTTTGGCCGCAACGCCACTGGCGGCGCGATCAATATTGTGACTGAAGATCCGCCGGAAGAATTTGTTGGCACCCTGAAGACCGAGTTTGGTAACTACAATGCCGAGTCTTACCAGTTGTATTTAGGGGCGCCGATTACCGACAGTATCGGTGCGACGGTCTCCTTGTTCAAAAGCCATCAGGACCTTTACGGGCGCAATGAAATCTTTGGCGAGCCGGGTCCGATGCGCGATGAATTTGCCGAGGGGGCACGGGTAAAAATTCGCTGGGATATTTCCGATACCTTTAATGCCACCTTGATTGGTTCCTACGGCAACCAGTTCACCAGTAACTCGCTGTCCCAGGAAAATACCCGACCCTCACCGTTGCTGCTAGCCGGGACCGAGCCCGACGAGCTGGATCGTGTCTGGCACAATAACAAGCTGGGCGGTAACTCGACCATGAACGAGCTGTACGGCGGGATTTTCGAATGGCTGCCGGGCCCGGTCGATATCAAATTTATCTACTCGGAAAATTACGCCGATGTAGATGAGGCCCACTACGATCTCGATTCGACCGAGCTGTCGGAGGCGTACTTCTACAGTGCGGATCAGTTCAACAATCAGAAAACCTATGAACTGCAGATACTCTCCAACGAGGATACCTGGCTATCGGAGCATATTGAGTGGGTGGCGGGTCTGTATCGTCTGGAAGGTGAGGGCGGTTTTGGCAGCCTCTATCTGACGCTGAATGCGGCGGGCCTGGCGACCAATCTGCTGGGTCTGCCGCTGCCCGATATACTCGGTCCGATTCTAGGCCCGATCATTAATATGACGCCCGATGTGGTATTGGGCAACGGCGGGATTCTGGAGACCGAGTCTAACTCCGCGTATATGCAGGCCACCTGGTTTACAACAAGCTGGCTGAATATTACCGCCGGGCTGCGTTATCAGGAAGAAACCCGCGGTATCACCAACAGCTATCTGGATGTGGTGAATCCGCTGGTGGGTAATCCGCCGAATGAATACTACAAGTCGGGTGACCAGTCGCAGAATATTCGCTTGGCGGATTTCTCAGCGCCGGATCTGGAAGATAAAACCCTTTCTCCGCGTATTGCGATTCAGCTGTTCCCGACCGAGAACCTGCAACTGTTTGCGTCGGCGCAGCGCGGCTATAAAAGCCCCACCTATAACATCGTGAACTTTTTCACCGACCCCAACCCGGTTGAACGCGAAGAGGTGACCGCATTTGAATTGGGCTTCAAATCCGATCTCTTTGACGGTGCATTGCGTTTGAATGGCGCCGTGTTTAAAACCAAAACCGAAGGCTTACTGACCGCACTGGTGGCCATTCCTTCAGGCGGTATCGTTAGCTTCCGAAACGCCGGTACCTCTGAAATTGAAGGTGCGGAAGTGGACTTCCAGTGGCAGCCGATGCCCAACTGGAACGAGGGCCTGGTGATTACCGGTGGCGCGACGTATCTCGACGCCTACTACACCGACTATAAAGACGGTGCGGGTTTCGATGACGATACCGGCCTGTATTTCGGCTCCGACAGTCTACTGGGTGACACCTCGCGGGACTTCTCCGGCAACCGCATTGTGCGCACGCCGCGCTTTACCTCCAGCGTGTCGCTGAACCAGTTTATCCACGCGGGTGACTGGGGGGCATTCGAGTTCGGTTTGGATTACTACTACAACAGTGGCTACAACACCACGCCGCAGAATTCGCCATTCTACGAGCAGGACCAGTACGAGTTGTGGGATGCGCGCCTGTCGTACTTCTACGATCCGCTCGGCATTCAAATTACCGGCTTTGTTCGCAATGCCAAAGACAAGGAATATACCCAAGCCATGATCCAGCAGGATTTCGGCCGCACCGTGACGCTGGCGCCGCCTAAAACCTATGGGGTGAAACTGAAGTGGGACTTCGACACGCTGTTTTAAGCTGAATTATGTAACGAGTTGAACTAGCGCTTTGCCGGGATCCCTGCGCTGACATATCCCGGTTTTTTTCCCCATCATTAATTAATAACAAGAGGAATTGCTATGAACCCCTATCGTTGGACTCTTTGCCGTCTCGCATTGGCCGCGTCACTCGCTGCCAGCTCACTGGCTGCTCAGGCGCAGCAGGGTCTGCTGGCTATTTTGCCGATTGGTGGCGAGGCGCCCACGTTGGCCATACTCGACCCGATTGTACAGCCCCTGACGGATGCCGGTGTGCTTCCCCAGGGTGTACAGAATCTCGATTTGCTGATTGGTATAGGGATGGAAGTGCTGACCAATGAGAACGGCCTGATGGATACACTGGGTGGACTCGGTGGTCCGGTGACTGCGCAGTTTGTGCCGGTCTTGGATGTGCTGATGACATCGCCGCTGAGCACTCCCGGTTATCTGTTCTTCGAGGGTGGCACCATTATCGGTCCCAACCTGTCGGTCGTGCCGGTCGAGATTCCGATCGTTAACGCGCCACTGAATTAACCCAACCTCTAGGGTCTTGACGCCAGCACCTCGGTGCTGGCTTTTTTGCGTTTGGTTCAGCGCTACGCCACGCGCTGCAGGCGCCGCGGTGGATTGCGCGGGTAGTTCGGCCCGGTCGGTTCCGACTGGGCCAGCAGATAGGCCTGCACCGCTTCGCGCACGGCTTTATCGCCACCGGCCACTGCCTGGTTGCCAAACAGGCGATTAAACTCCAGCACGTAGGGATGTTCGCCCACCATCGCAATATCAAAACCGGCGTGATTGATATCCAGGCTGCGTGCCAGATGCAGTGCCAGCTGAATGGCCGCGTCGGGTATCTGGCTGTGGTCACTCTGACCGCCCTTGGCGATGTTGTTATAAAAGCCCTGTTCGGCCTGCAGACGCCAGTAGGCGGAAATGACCTCATCACCGACGATCACCACGCGAATATCCCGGTCGATGGGCAGGTATTCCTGCACATAAATCACCTCGCTGCGCTGCAGGTAGGCGTTCCAGTCATCGCGATTATCGATCAACCACACGCCGGCACCCTGCGAGGCTTTGGGCAGCTTTGCCACAAAGGGCAGCAGCATGTCCTGCCAGGCCTGTTCGGCATGTTCCGGGGTATTCGACAGAATCAGGGTATGGGGCGTGTTGGCGGGCGCGACCAGTTCAAAGGCGCGGCTCATCTCGATTTTATTGTGGCCCAGCCGATAGCTCGCCTCGCTGGGAAACACGCGGGCTTTCAGCCCGTACACCAGCGCGTTGAGTTGCCAGTACTCCGGGTAAAGAACCCAGTCGGCGGCACTGATCTCATCCCGGCAGCGGAACACATCGCCGGGTTTTAAGCACAGCGTGTCGGCAAAACCGAGCGTTCGGAAAACATCAAAAGAAATCCATGCCATGATAGTACACGCGAAATTGAACGGCGGATTTTTAAGCCCAAACCGTCGCGCCGTCAATAGCGGCAAACGGGGAATTTTCCGACGTACCACACGCCGCTATTCAGCGGCTCTATTGATCTCAGCGCTGGCACGCGGCTAATTTCAGCCGCTACACTTCTGACTCGTGTTTGATTTTGGAGAGTCGCCTGTGACTGAACCCCGGCACATCCCTGTGAAATGGCCCGCCTTGCTGGCGGGACCGGCCCTGCTTCTGGTTGCGCTACTGTTGCCGCCACCGGCGGGCATGGCCCCGGCCGCCTGGCTGTGCGCCGGTATGGGCCTGTGGATGGCGGTGTGGTGGGCGACGGAGGCGATTCCCATTCCCGCGACCGCGCTGCTGCCACTGGTATTGGGGCCGCTGTTGGGCCTGACGACGATGACGGGCGCGGCTCAGCCCTACGCCCATCCCATTGTGTTTCTGTTTATGGGTGGCTTTATGCTGGGGCTGACGATGGAGCGCTGGCAGCTTCACCGCCGTCTGGCATTGGTCATTCTCTGTAAAGTTGGCGGTGAACCGCGCCGCCAGATAGCGGGATTTATGCTGGCTACGGCATTTTTGAGCATGTGGGTCAGCAATACGGCGACCTCGGTGTTGATGTTACCCATCGCGATGTCGGTAGTGGGTCTGCTGCCGCTTGAGCTGGGTGATCAGCGCCGCCGCTACGCGGTAGCCCTGTTGCTGGCCATTGCCTACAGCGCCAGCATCGGCGGCATTGCCACGCTGATCGGCACACCGCCCAATGCGCTGCTGGCGGCTTATCTGCACAGCAGCCACGGCATTGAGCTGGGCTTTGCCCAGTGGATGATGTTGGGCCTGCCGGTATCACTGGCCATGTTGCTGTGCTGCTGGTGGCTGTTGTCCCGAGGGGGCTTTGGCGATATCGAGCGTTACTGCGGCGCCGATATCAGCCGGCGCGCGCTGGCCGATATGGGCGCAATGAGCCGTCCCGAACGCCGTATTGCCGCGGTGTTTGCCATCACTGCTGCGGCGTGGATTTTCCGTCCGCTGATTACCCAGTGGCTGCCGGGCCTGACCGATACCGGCATTGCCATTCTGGCGGGGGTGATGTTGTTTATCCTTCCCGCTGGCAAGGATCACCACCACTTGCTTGACTGGCCCACGGCCCAGCGCCTGCCCTGGGGCGTGTTAATGCTGTTTGGCGGCGGCCTGTCGCTGGCGGCGATGATCGGCAGTTCCGGGCTGGCGGAGTGGATTGCTCAGCAGTTTGCGTTGCTTGAGGCATTGCCGACATTGGCGCTGGTGGTGCTGATTGTGGTGGTGATGATTTTCCTCACCGAACTGACCAGCAACACCGCCACCACGGCTGCCTTTCTGCCCTTGCTTGGCGCCCTGGCGGTGTCGCAGGGCCTGTCACCGATCCTGTTCTGCGCCGCGGCGGCGGTTGCGGCGTCCTGCGCGTTCATGATGCCGGTGGCCACGCCGCCCAATGCCGTAGTGTTTGGCAGCGGCGAGCTGGAAATTCGCGATATGATGCGCCAGGGCTTTCGCCTTAATCTGCTGGGCATTGTGTTGGTGTCGCTGCTGGCCTACGGGGTTATCAGCGCATTCTGGCTGGCCTGAGACAACAATAACGACAAGGAGCACTCAATGAATGTCCCGCTAATCTGCATCGCGATACTTGCTGCCCTGTGTTTTGTACTGGGCGTCAATGTGAGCGTGGCACGCACCCGCGCCCGCGCGGGCAGTGGTTGTCCGAGCGATCCCAAAGACCCGCTGCACAAAGCGGTGCGCGCCCACGCCAATACCATCGAATACGCACCGGCGCTGATGCTGCTGATGTATATTGCCAGCCAGGGCCAGATCGCTGCCTGGGTGATGTGGACGATGGTGATTGCCACCGCCTGCCGCGTGCTGATTGTGATTGGCATTATTGGCACCCGCAGCCTCGCTCTGCCCAATCCCATGCGCTTTATCGGCGCCGTCGGCACCTATATCACCGGGCTGATATTGGCGGCGGTGGTACTGAATATGGCCTTTGTGTAGGCCGCTATCAGATGGCGGGTCCTCACGCGCTAAGCGGGCGCTGTTACTGCGGCGATATTGCTGTAAGCGTGCAGCTTAGCGGCGCTGCTGAACGCTATTCTCCCCGCGCCTGCGACTGTGATTTCTGCCGCTTGCACGGCGCCTCGTACCTCTCTGACCCGAAAGGGCAGCTGCGCTTTACAGTGCAGTCGGGGGCGGTGCTGAACCGCTACCGGCAGGGTGCCGAAGAGGCCGACATGCTGCTCTGCGGCCGATGCGGTGTGCTGATGGGGGCCTGCTATGAGCGTGATGGTAGCTGCTATGGCACTGTGAATGCGGCGGTATTGCCACCGGTATTTGCCGCGCCACAGCCGGTATCGCCCAAGCAGCTGTCGGCGGATGAGAAGACCCGTCGCTGGATGCTGCTGTGGTTTCCCGATGTGGGGATAGGCTAGCGTTGCCTTCCGCCTCCCCTGTTTGGCGAAATTTTGTGGCTATACTCGTTACTTAAAACTTAGCTAATAACAGGGATGGTTATGTATTTCATGTATGTAGATGAAAGCGGTGATTGTGGTTTAAAGAACAGTCCTACCCGATACTTTACCCTGTCTGGTCTTGTCGTTCATGAGTTGAGGTGGAGTGAATTTCTGGAGAGGATAATTGAATTTAGAAAAAGGATGAGGAATAGCTTTGGTTTGCTTATGCGAGAAGAGATTCATTCTGCGCATATGATCAATAATCCAGGAGATCTGGTTCGTATAAAGAGAAATGATCGCCTAACGATTATCAAGTATTTTTTGAATGAAATCGCCGGAATGCCAGATGTGAGTGTCATCAATGTCGTTGTTGATAAAGAAGGCAAGGCGGAAGACTATGATGTTATGGTCAGGGCTTGGGAAGCTTTGATTCAGAGGTTTTCAAACACGATGTCTTATAGAAATTTCTCCGGTCCGGCAAATGCTGATGATAGAGGAATGATTATTCCCGATAATACCGATGTCAAAAAAGTACAGGGACTTCTCAGAAAAATGAGAAAATTTAACCCAGTACCTAATCAAGGCATCTATGGCCGAGGCTACCGAAATTTAACGATTGGAAACTTAGTGGAAGATCCTTTTTTTAAAGACTCTAGAGATTTATACTTAGTACAAGCTGCCGATGTAATTGCATTTTCACTATATCAAAAGCTTTCACCGTCTTCTTACATTAAGAAGAAGTCAGCACATAGGTTTTTCGACAGGCTTGATCCAGTGCTTTGTAAGGCGGCATCAAGCATGGATCCAGAGGGGATAGTAAGGCTATAAAAAATAAAGGGGCCAAAAGGCCCCGGATGAATCCTACTAGCCGATTGAGTCGACGTTCAGATTCACTTGGAATGCTACCGTTCAGACAGTAAAAGTCAAGTTGGTAGTTGCCTTATCTTTGTAGTCGCTGGATACCTTGTTGTCGGAAAATATAAAAACAAATATTTACAAAAAATATACGCTACGTATAGTCAGGCGCCCTGCTGAAATACCGGCCAAACCTCGCTGATATGCTCGCCGTCGAACACGGCAATGTCGCCGAATTGCAGGAAGACAAACTCGCTTTGTGAGGGGCGCAGAAATACGAAGTCATCCCGCTTCAGTTGAACGCTTTCCGAACCGTTGAGCATTTCCTGGTTGGTGGAGCGGCCGAACAAGCTGTTGGTCTGTAAGCCTGCGGGGGATTCCGGTCGGGATTTCCAGTAGCCGCCGTAGGTGAAGAACGTCCGGGCGGTGTTGGGATCCCAGGCAGAGAGCAGACCGGCGGCGCTTTCCAGGCCGGGAATTTGGGTCTTATCCAGTGCCTTGATCACCGGGGTGGCGATAAATGCAGCGGGGACATGGTCGTTGAGGCTGGGCACGTCGAAGTCGGTGGGCATGACCAGCGCCGAGCCGGTGGCGAGTTCGTTACAGGGTGCCGGGCTGCCGAACATCTGTGGCTGGTACATCTGATAGGTTGAGCTGCCACCCGCATTCAGGGTGAGGGTGGCGGGGTCGAAAGCGTCTTTCAGCACGTCCTGCGCAGCGGCGACACAGTCGCGGTAAAAGCCCATAGCCGCCTCCAGCGCCTTCGGTGGGCCGCCGACAATGCCCGGCATTTTCGACACATGGGCCTCGTAGCCCATAAACCCGGAGAAGCTGAGCAGTGGATCAGCCTGCAGTACCTCAATGGCCTTGGCGACGTCCCGAGCGTCGGTGAAGCCGCCGCGGTGCAGGCCGACATCCAGCTCCAGATTGATGCGCATGGGCTGCTGCAAGGCCTGAGCGAGCTGGCGATATTCCTGCAGGCGCTCCGGGCCTTCGATCAGCCACTGCAGTTGCCGGTCGGGCTGAAATGCCGAGTCCGCGGGGTGAAACTCATAAAAGCGCTGAGCCATTTTCACCGGCATGGGTTTGCCCAGCAGCAGCTCGGCGTCGGGCATGTCCCGGGCCAGCAGGTTGAGAAACGGCTGGTGGAATACCATCACCCGATCAGTGCCGGTCTGAGCGCGAACGGTATTGATCAGCGGCAGGCTGGGCAGGGATTTGCCGACGATGCGGTAGTCAAAATTGCCGTTGATATGCTGCGTGAGCTTGCCGATATTGCTGTCGAGCCGGGCCTTGTCGATGACCAGTGTCGGCCGGTAGAGACCGGCCTCGGCCAACGCCGCCTGCAAGGCGAGAAAGTAGGGAGTATGCGCGCCACCGTGATCGCCCGGACGCAGCAGGGCTCCTCCCGCGATCAGTGCGCCCAGGCCGCCACCGGCCCAGAGTAGGCGGCGACGGCTGGGATTGCTCGGTGCATCAGACATCGGTAAATACCTTTCGCAGGTGGTCGTTGAGCATCACACCCTTGGGATCGAGGCTCTGGCGAATATCGTTAAAGTCTTTCCAGCGCGGGTAGCGCGCGGCGAGTGTGGCGGCATCCAGCGTGTGCAGTTTGCCCCAGTGGGGGCGGCCTTCCATTGGCTGGTAAATCGGCTCGATGGATTTGAAGTAAGGCAGGAAGTCTTCTTCGTAGTAGCGGTGGGTCGCCAGCGACGCAGAGGGTCGTTTGTAGAAGGGGCTTAACCAGGCATCATCTTCCTGCACGACGCGGACTTCGACCGGGAAAAACACATCGGGGTGTTGGGTCTCGGCAATTTCACGCACCTTGCGCAGGGCGGGCACGATGGCCTCGCGGGGCAGGTGATACTCCATTTCGTTGAAACGCACCGCGCGATCAGAGGGGTAGATGTTCCACCACCAGTCGACGCTTTCGGTGGGCTCGGTCATGGCCGCCACACTGCTGACCAGCTTGCGGCGCAGGCCGGGCCACCAGGCGGTGTAGTCGCGGAGTTTCTGCAGGTCGCGCACCGAATCATTGTCGGTGTCTTCGCCGCGGGGGCTCACTGGCTCGTCGCTGAGGTCGGTGGTAATGACCAGCGCGTAGTCGCAGTGCGGGATGTAGTACATCTCGAAGTTGCGGTGATTATTCGCCAGCTCGTGGAAGTTATCGAACACTTCTTCGATGGGCCGCATCTCGGTGCGCAGCTTGAGCTTGTAGGGCTCGACATTCTTCAGGGTGTATTCGGTGATAACGCCAAGGCTGCCCAGCGAGACGCGGGCGGCATCGAAAATATCCGCATTCTGTTCGCGGCTGCAGTCCAGAATGTCGCCGCGCGGGGTGACCAGTCGCAGCGATTCCACGTAGCTGTGCATGGCCCCAAAGTTGGCGCCGGTGCCGTGAGTGCCGGTGTTGAAGGCACCGGCCACCGTCTGCTGGTTGATATCGGGCATATTGGGCAGGGCCTGCCCCAGTTCATTAAGCTGTCCGGCCAGTTGCCCGAGTTTCACGCCGGCACCGACGCGGGCACGGTTGCGGTCCAGTGCCTCCACCGAAGAGAAGTGGCGTGTTGAGAGAATGCTGCCGTCGGTGGGCACCAGCGCCGTAAAGGAGTGACCGGCGCCTACCGGGCGCACGGTCAACTCGCTGGTTTTCAGCAGCTCTGCCAGCTCGTCCTCGGTTTTCGGACTGAGCCGCGCGGCGGGCTTGGCCTTCTGATAGCCCGACCAGTTCTGCCAGGGAATGCGGCGTGCACTGCTGGCCGCTTTGCCATCGTTCTCTGCCAAGGCGTGGAGAGGTTTCAGGGTCAGTTGGCCAGCAAACAGGGCCGAGAGCAGGCTCGCTCTATTAAAGTCGCGTCGTTTCATTAGGGGCTGTTATTCCTGGCCGGCCATAAAATTAATAAGGGCAACAAATTCTTCTTCGCCGCAGTCCATGCACATTCCCAGCGGAGGCATACCGTTAAAGCCGTTGATGGTGTGATCCAGCAGGGTGTCCATGCCCTTGGCCAGTCGCGGTGCCCAATCCCCGCTGTTGCCCGTGCGTGGTGCGCCTGCCGCGCCGGTCCCGTGACAGCTATAGCAGCTTTGAATGTACAGCGATTTGGTGTCGGGGTCGGTGGGCATCAGCCGCTTGCTGTCGACAGCCGCAGTGGTATTGCCGGTGGTGCCGGTTGTTGCGGCACTGTTATCCGGGGCCTTTGAGCAGGCGGCGGTCAGCGCGAGAACAGCAATGGAAACAAGGGAGAGTGAGCGGAATACAGGGCGTATCATTGAAGTACCTTTTACCAGAGGTGGTGGCCGGGCAATCTGCATTCCCCGTGCCATATCCTTATGTTTTCACCAGAAACTTTGATTACATACGGGAATGCACGCCAATTGCAAGTCTGTGTCGTTTCTTGTCATGACAAGATCAGTCAAAGCGCGGCTTGCGTTTCTCGAAGAAGGCTGCGGCCGCTTCCTCAACATCGCCGCTGAGGCCATTGAGAATCTGGTTGCGGTTTTCCAGCATCAGCGCCTGTTGCAGCGAGGTGGCGTTGAGGTTTTCCCACATTGCCTGTTTGGTGGAGATCAGGCCGTAGGGGCTGAAATCGCAGAGGCTTTCGGCCAGTACGGTGGCCGCATCGCGCAGCTCGGCGTCGCTGGTTTGTCGCGTAATGAGTCCCCAGTCCAGCGCCTGATGGCTGTCGACGACGCGGGCGGTCAGCATCATATCGTGGGCACGGCTGCCGCCAATCAAGCGCGGCAGGGTGTAACTGACACCGAAGTCGCAGCCGGACACTCCGAGGCGAATAAACTGGGTACAGAATGTGGCGCTCTCGGCGGCAATGCGCAGGTCGCAGGCCAGCGCTAGCGCCAGACCGCCACCGTAGGCATGGCCGTGAATCGCGGCGATGATCGGCTGTTGAATACGCCGCATCAGCAGGGCAATTTCGGCCATATATTCCTGAGCGCGCATGCCGCTGCGACTGCCCGCCTTGATATCGCCGATGGTGGCGCGGAGGCTGTCGGGGTTGTTCTGGTCCAGCAGGTCCAGTCCGGCGCAAAAGGATTTACCGGCGCCGCTCAGAATCACCACCCGACATTGGTTGTCGCGATCAATGAGTTCGAAAGCGGTTTTCAGTTCGCGAATGAGTTGCCAGTTCAGCGCATTGCGGGCGTCGGGGCGATTCAATACCAGCCGCACGACGGGCGGGGCAGGACGCTCTAATCGCAGGCAATCAAAGGTGGGCTCGTTCGACATCGTACTGCTCCTCAAGACACCATAAAGCCGCCATCGGCCACCACGGTGCTGCCGGTGGTGTAGGCCCCCATATCGCTCACCAGGTAGAGCAGGGGGCCGACGATTTCCTCCGCATCGGCGATGCGCTTCTGCACATTGCTGTTCAGCGTGGCTTCTTCAAAGCCGGGAATACCAAAGCTGTTGCTCAGCATATCGGTCATATAACTGCCCGGCGCCAGCGCGTTTACACGAATATTCTGTGCGACCCATTCGGCCGCCATGACTTTGGTGAGTGTTTCCAGCCCGGCCTTGGTCATGGCATAGAAGCCCATCAAGGCGCTGGGCTTGAGGGCGCTTACCGACATCACGTTAACAATACTGCCGCCGCCGTTTTCCGCCATGTGCGGTGCCAGCCGTGATGCCAGGTACCACGGTCCTTTCAGATTGACGTCCACCATCTTGTCGAACATGGCCGGCGCCAGTTCCGACAAGCCGCCAAAGGCCGGATTGATACCGGCGTTATTGATCAAGATATCCACCTTGCCCATCTCGGTGATGGCGGTGTCGATCAGTGCGTCGAGACTGTCGCAGTCGCCGGTGTGTGCGGCGACGGCAATCGCCCGGCGCCCCATACCGATGATTTCTGAAACAACCGCTTCGCAGGCCTCCTGCTTGCGGCTGGCAACGACGATATCGGCGCCCGCTTTGGCCAGCCCGAAGCACATGGCGCGCCCCAGTCCCCGGCTGCCACCGGTGACCAGTGCGACCTTGCCACTGAGGTCCAGTTGATACATGTGTTTTCCTCTTCTGGGTGATTGGGCGTTGAGGCGGCGATTTAAAATTCTGACGTGACGCCGAAGTAGTCCTGATAGCTTTGGCAGCGCTTACGCTCGGTCTGGTAGTCGAGGCCACTGTCTTCGAAGCGGTGTTTATGACCACCATCTTTGTCGTGAGGATTGCTGGCGATATAGCGACGAATACTCTCGGCAAAGGTCTCGCTGAAGGGCAGCTCAAAGGCGTCATAGATGCGTTTGACGGCGCCCGCCTGATCCGCCATGAACTCACTGAACTGAATATCCACTATCTGCTCCGGGGCAATGCGTCCGGACTGGCGAACGACCACGGAATTGTCCAGCGCTTCCATATTGTTGTCGGCCCATTCCCGGGCAATCTCCAGAGGGCGAATATCGTCGCTGCCCATTGAGCGCAGCGTAGGCAGCATGGACGCCATCGATGAGGCAATTTTCAGCGGGTCGCGGTGGGTCTGAATCAGCTTGGCGTCCGGGTATTCGTCCAGCAGTGCATTGAGATGCCAGAGATGGCCGGGGGATTTCAGCACCCAGCGCTTGCCGGGACAGCGCCACTGCAACAGTTGCAGCAGGCGGCGGTGGTAGCGGTAGATGGGAGCCATATCGGCCTCGTGACTCAGCCAATGCTGGTAGCCGGGAATGCGGTAAATGGTGGAATTCACCATGCTGTGAAACGCGTGCCGCGTGAGGATGATGCACTCCTGAGGCAATTGCTCGCCCATGCGGTGCATCTTGGTAACCTCGGGAATGAGGTAGTGGCTGAAGCGCAGTTCCTTGGCGGCGGCGCGAATGCGCGGGTCGCTTTGATAGCTGGCGGTCTCCGGCGGCGGACAGGGTGCGTCGGCTTCCCAGGTGAGGGGCAGGCGGTTGTCCGGGTCGAGCTGCATCAGTTCGTGCAGAATGGTGGTGCCGGTGCGCGGCATCCCGACGATGATCAGTGGCGCTTCAATTTTCTCGTCGGCAATTTCCGGGTAGCGGTTGAACCAGTCCTGTACCTGAAGCTGCACGCCCAGCGCTTTGATGATGTCGGCGCGGGCCATCTGGCGGACCAGTGGCGTCAGCGCGGCTTCGTTTTCCAGTGACTCGATCAGCGCGTCCATGCCCTCGGTAAAGGGGCCGGGGCCAAAGTCGCTGAGCTTGAATTTGCGGCAGGCTTCGTCGATCAGCTGCCCGGCGTCCAGCGGCTTGCCTTTGAAGCCGAGACTGGCAAAGCCGCGGCCCAGATGGTTGAGCGCGCGAATGGGAAAAGGCGGTTTGGGGGCGATCGCGTTCACGTTGGTTTTCTCCGCTGCTCAGGATGACAGGCTGTCGATGTCGACGACGTCGGCCTGCGGGGTGTCGATATCGCCTTCGGGCAGAAAGAAACGCCAGAACACGATGCCCAGTGCGCGACCTTCGGTATCCAGCCAGTTAGGCACCCCCGGATCGCGGTGCGCGATGACCATACGGAAGTTGCCGTCGGCATCCGCTTCGGTCTGGGCGCGATTCAGTGACACCTGCCGGTGTTCGTAATCGAAAGTCTGCTGGTGGCGGGTCCACAGGTTGACGTTGGCAAAGCGGCAGCTCGGCCAGCGCCCGGTGATGACCAGTGCCTGATCGGGGCCCAGGAAATGGGGCGCCATGGAGTAGGCGGCGTCGAAGGCCGACAAGCCGAAATCACCGGGTTTAACCGGCTTGGGAAAGGCATTGGGCACAATCGAGACAAAGGCCGGATTGTCGGCGTTCGCCATGGGCGGCATACCCAGTGTGCGGCTGCGGACGAACCCGGCAACGCGGCGAATGCCGGCTGCAATACTCTCGTCATTGGGGGCAGTCGGTGGCGGTGCCTGATCGAGTCGACGAATCGACAGTACCGGCTCCCGGGCGGGGTTACCCGCTGCGCACTGCGCTTCTTCAAAATAGTGCCGGGTGGTCAGCCGCGAGGCGCCCTCCGGCAACGGCAGCCAGTTGCGCTCGGCGGGCTCGCCACCCACGCGCAGGGTGAAGTTGCCGTCGGCATCCACATCGAACTGGGTATCGTTGATTACGCCCGCCGTTCGGCTGGCCATGCTGCCGTCTTCGGTGCCCACCTCGACGGTGATCGACACATAGACAGCGCGGTTCAGAGCCCTTTACCTCGTACTGGAAGTCCGGGCTGACCGGCGTATCGAAGTAGATGGCGTCGCTGTTATCGCCGGTAAATTTGCGCTGCGGCGTGACAATGCGGCGAAAGCGCGGGTAGGCGGCGTCGGATTCAAACATGGTCGCAAGGCCGCCCTCCAGCACATGCATCAGCGAGCGGTGGGCGGCGGCGACATCGTCCTCGCTGTGCAGATTCCATTCGGGACCGGCCCAACGCTGGTCAATTTCTTCAAGTAAATCAATTAATTCCCGCAGTGCGCTGCGGCTTTCTGTGCTGATGGTCATGGCGTCTTCCGCTGTTATTGTTGTGGGCTTGATGGCTGTCAGAGCGAGTAACGAATGAATTAATTAAGCCATAAGTTAAATAGCAGAGTACGAGTGTGACGTAGCGCCGGTCATCGTCCTTTTGGATGAGCCTGAGGGAATGGTGCCCGGAAAGTCGGCGGACGGCTGTGGCAATTACGCATGATATAGTGGCGCCGCTTCAAATAGGATTTGGCGCTCAGCCATCGTCGATACCCTGACTATTGCGTCGCGCTTTTTGCGTGTCCTGCTGTGTCAAGGCAAGTGAACCAAGGCAAAAACGTATGTTTCAAATTGTGCAACGGGAGCGCATCCGGGCACCTCGCCAGCGGGTTTGGGAGGTTATCTGTAAAACGGATGACTATCCGGAGTGGAACCCCTTTGTGGTGGCCTGTGATTCCAGCTTTGCCGTGGGCAGTCCGATTCGTATGCGGGTCCGGGTGCTGCCGTGGTTTGCCATGCCACAGACCGAAACGGTGCGTGCCAATCGCGAGGGCGAGTTTCTGGAATACGGTATTCGCCTGCCGCTGGGCCTGCTGGAAAGTTCACGCCAGCATTACCTCAGTGAACTGAACGCCAACACCTCCCACTACGAGTCACGCTTCTGCCTGCGGGGCCCGCTGGCGCCGCTGGTGAGTGTGTTGCTCGGGGCGCAGTTGCGACGCGGTTTTCGCGAGATGACCCTGGGCATTGTTGCGCGTGCGTCAGAGCGCTCGGCGGAGGCGAAGGGATGATCCGGGATTATCGCAGCGATGATTGCGACGAGGTGCTGAGAATCTGGCTGGCGGCGTCCATTGAGGCACATAACTTTATCGATGCCGCGTATTGGGAGGCCCGTGTCGAGGACATGCGGACGGTATACCTGCCCGCCGCGGAGAGCCGTGTGCTTGTGCACGATGGTCGCATCCAGGGCTTTTACTCCCTCTGCGAAAATGTGCTGGCGGCCCTGTTTGTCGATCCGGTGTTTCAGGGGCAGGGCGTGGGCTCGGCACTGCTCGACGACGCCTTGCAACACCGGGCGCCACTGAGTCTGGCGGTGTATAAGTCGAATACCAAGAGTGCCCGCTTTTACCGCTCCCGCGGGTTTTTAGTTGTGCAGGAGCAGGGTGATCCGCAGACCGGACAGGATGAATACCTGATGCGGAGCAGCTAGCCCGCCTGGCTGAGAATGAGCCGTACCAAGCCGTTCACGGTGAGCAGAAACAGCGCGATGAAACACACCGCACCCAGCACATAGTGATGAAACTTGCCGGCTTCGCCGGTTTCCTCCATGCCTTTGCGGCTGCGCACGCCAAAGGCCATGGAGGCGATATTGCGCAGAATCTTCAGGGGTTTGACGCGTTCTTGGCTCATGATTGCTCCTCGTTTGCACCAGCCAGAATGCCGGCAATGGCCTGGTGGTGAGACAGCCATACACGGCCTTTCAGGTGCTTGAGGAAATCGGTTTTCTCCAGCACATCCGTCACCGGGCCTTTGAGTTCAGAAAAGTGCAGGGCAATGCCCTGTTCGCCCAGTCGCTCGTTGATCGATTCCAGTGCTTCCAGCGCGCTGAGGTCAATTTCATTGATTGCCGTGCCCATAATCACCACATGTCTGGCTTTGGGGTATTCCTCCAGCAGGGCGTAGATGCGGTCTTCAATAAACCCGGCGTTGGCAAAGTACAGGCTCTCGTCGATGCGCAGCGACAGGATCTCCTCGTGGGTCACCACCTGATGGCGGTTGATATTGCGGAAGTGCTCGGTGCCCGGCACTTCGCCGATCACCGCCATATGCGGCTTGGACGTTTTGTATAGATGCAGTGCCAGCGAGGCGAATACGCCACAGGCAACACCGGCCTCTACGCCAACCATCAGGGTAACCACCAGGGTGCTGGCGACGGCGATGAAATCGGAGTAACCGTAGTTCCAAGTCTTTTTGAGAATCGACAGATCCACCAGCGACAACACCGCCACAATAATGGTGGCGGCCAGTGTGGCTTTGGGCAGATAGGCCAGATAGGGCGTGAAGAAAATCGCCGCCAGCCCGATGCCCACGGCGGTGAACATACCTGCCGCCGGGGTTTCCGCGCCCGCGTCGAAGTTCACCACCGAGCGTGCAAAGCCGCCGGTGACCGGGTAGCCGCCAGAGACTGAGGAGGCAATATTCGATGCGCCGAGGCCGATCAGTTCCTGATTGGGCGAAATTTTCTGCCGCTTCTTGGCGGCCAGTGTATGGCCTACAGAGACCGACTCGACAAAGCCGATGATGGAAATAAAGATCGCGGAAATCAGCAGCTCCTGCCAGGCCGGGTGGTGCACTGGCGGCAGCGAAAGCGTTGGCAGGCCGCTGGGCACGCTGCCAACCAGCGCCACACCGCGATCGCCGAGATTAAACACCACGGCGGCGACACTGGTCAGCACCACGCCAACCACCGGACCGGCTTTGCTGACCATGGCAGCAGAGAACGGTGACATGCCCAGCTTTTCCAGCACGGGCTGCAAGCCTTTGCGCACCCAGAACAGAAAGATGACCACCGGCACGCCGACCGCCAGCGTCGCGAAATTGGTATCGCCAAGGTGCTCCGTCAGGCTCATGACGATTTCATAAAGATTGTCGCCGTGGGCCTGTACGCCCAGCAGATGGCGAACCTGACTGATGGCGATGATAATGCCCGAAGCGGTAATAAAGCCCGCGATGACCGGGTGCGACAGGAAGTTCGCCAGAAAGCCCATGCGCAGCAGACCCATACCGAGGAGGAACAGGCCCGAGAATGCGGCCAGTAAGGTGGCGGCTTCGAGGTAGCCCATGCTGCCGACCTCGGCTACCCGCCCCACCGCAGATGCGGTCATCAGCGAGGCGACCGCCACCGGGCCGACCGACAGGCTGTTGCTGCTGCCCAATAAGCCATAGGCCACTAGCGGCAGCATCGATGCATACAGTCCCACCTCCGGCGGCAGCCCGGCCAACAGAGCATAGGCCAGCGACTGGGGGATCAGCATGATCGTCACAATTACTGCGGCCAGCAGGTCTGAGACCAACTGGCTGCGGTTGTACTGACGACCCCAGCTGAGAATGGGGAAGTATTGGCTGAGCGAGGCTTTCAACACGCGGTCCTCTCCGTAAGCATGGCATTACCCTGATCCCCGAAGGGAAAACAGCGCCACGAGAGTGGCGCAACAGGGTGGGTTATTTCTTGGCCGGGGCGTCTTCGCCGATGACCGGTTTCACCAGCCACTCGTGCCCCTTGAGCATGCCCTGCCAGTAAATCGGTGGCAGCAGCTTCTCTTTCAGCAGCCAGGCGAGACGGGTGGGTTGAGTGCCGTCGAGCAGGAATTTTGGGAAGCTGGGCAGCAGCTTGCCGCCGTAGCCGAACTCCGCCAGTACGATCTTGCCGCGCTCCACGGTCAGCGGGCAGGAGCCGTAGCCGTTGTAGTGGGAGATCTGGTCGCCGCGACCGGCGATGTCGGCAGCAATATTGTTGGCCACGATCGGCGCCTGCATACGGGCTGCCGCTGCGGTTTTGGCGTTGGGGGCATTCATCACGTCGCCCAGCGACCAGATGTTGGCGTAGGTTTTATGGCGCAGTGTGCTCTGGTCGACATCCACCCAGCCGGCCTCGTCTACCAGTGGGCTGTTGCGAACAAAGTCGGGTGCGACTTGCGGCGGTACGACGTGAATCATGTCGAACTCGCGGCTGACTTCGATATCGTTACCAGCATCATCCTTGGCGGCAAACCATGCGGTCTTGTTGGGGCCGTCGATGCGGGTCAGCGTGTGGCCAAAGTTGAGCTTGGCCTGGTATTTGTCGATGTACTTCATCAGCGCGGGCACGTAATCGGCCACGCCGAACAGCACCGCACCGGCGTTGTAGAATTCCACATCGATGTTGTTCAGACGGCCTTCCCGATACCAGTGGTCGCAGGACAGGTACAGCGCCTTCTGCGGTGCGCCGGCGCATTTGATGGGCATGGGGGGCTGGGTAAACAGCGCCTTGCCGCCTTTGAGGTTTTCCACCAGCTCCCAAGTATAGGGCGCCAGATCGTAGCGGTAGTTGGAGGTCACCCCGTTCTTGCCCAGCGTTTCGCTCAGGCCTTCGATGGCGCCCCAGTTGAGCTTGATCCCGGCGGCCACTACCAGCCGCTTGTAGTGCAGCAGTCGACAGCCTTCCAGAATGACCGTGTTGTGGTCGGGATCAAATGCCGCTACTGCCGCCTTGATCCATTCCACGCCTTTGGGGATCAGCGACGCCATGCTGCGCGCAGTTTGCTCGGGTGTGAATACGCCGCCGCCGACCAGCGTCCAGCCGGGCTGATAATAGTGAGTGTCGGCGGGGTCGATAATGGCGATGGAAATACCGTGGCAGCGTTTTTTCAGGCTGGCGGCGGTAGAGATGCCAGCCGCGCCGCCACCGACAATCAGCACGTCGTAGGTCGCCATGCCCTCGGCTTCCGCGCCGCCGTTTTTGGCGGCAATCCGTGATACCACACCACTCATGTCGTAACCGGCTTTGGCGGCAGCATCGACGATGTCCGTCAGTGATTTTTGCTCGCCCCGGCTCAGTGCCCACAGGGTGGTGCAGCGCATACCGCTGCGGCAGTAGGCGTGCACGGGTTCGGTCTGGGCCGCCAGCAACTCGCCAAACGCTGCGGCGTCTTCATCGGTAACGCGACCGCTGACCACCGGCAGATAGTGGCATTGAATACCCAGTTCGGCAGCCTTGGCTTCCAGCTCTTTGAAGCCGGGCTGATCGCCGCCCTCACCATCGGGCCGGTTACAGATCAGGGTTTTTACGCCGCGTTCGGCAAGCGCGGTGAGATCGTCGACCGTCAATTGGCCGGAGACGGTCAGATTGTTATCGAGTTGTTTGTAATCCATGGTCAGTCCTCGCGGCCCTTACAGTACGTTGAGTGGCAGTTTCAGATAGACAGTGCCGTTGTCCTCCGCGCCGGGCAGGTGGCCCGCCCGCATATTGACCTGCAGCGAGGGAAGGATCAGGCGCGGCATGCCCAGTGTGGCGTCGCGGGCTTCGCGCATGGCAACAAACTGATCTTCGCTGGTGCCCACATGAACGTGGATGTTGGCTTCTTTCTCGGCGGCAACCGTGGTTTCGTACTCCACTTCGCGGCCATTGGGCATATAGTCGTGGCACATGAACAGGCGCGTTTCATCCGGCAGCGACAGCACCCGCTGAATCGATTTGTACAGTATGCGGGCATCGCCGCCGGGGAAATCGGCGCGTGCGGTGCCGCCATCTGGCATGAACAGGGTATCGCCGACAAAGGCCGCGTCGCCCATAATGTGCGTCATGCAGGCTGGTGTGTGGCCCGGTGTGTGGATGGCGTGGCAGACCATGTTACCCACGGTGTACTCATCGCCATCTTCAAACAGCTGGTCGAACTGTGAGCCGTCGCGGGCGAACTCTGTGCCTGCGTTGAAAATCTTGCCAAAGGTGTCCTGGACCACGGTGATCTGCGAGCCGATACCGACGCGCCCGCCGAGTTTTTCCTGAATATAGGGCGCTGCCGACAAGTGATCGGCGTGCACATGGGTTTCGATGATCCACTCGAGTTTCAGGTCGTGGCTGCGGATGTAGTCGATGATTTTATCGGCGCCGTCGAGTGACAGGCGGCCGGCGGCGTAGTCGATTTCCATCACGGAGTCGACGACGGCGCAGGACTTGGAGGTCGGGTCTTTGACCACGTAAGAAAAGGTGTTGGTGGGCTCGTCAAAAAACGGGACGACTTCGGGTTTGTGGTCGAAATCCACGCGGATATTGTCAGTCATGATGAAGTCCTCTTGCTGTCAGGGGCGGCCCGCTTTCAGGAGGTGCTCGCCATTGTCCATATTTAATTGGAATAAGCTTATTCCTTATGTGCTTATAAACAGGAATTATGCCAACCCCGCTGACGCGGCGTTTGATAGTTCCAACATATTGTTAACGTTAAGTTTTTCCCAAAAATGAGCGGATTCTTAGCGACGCTCCCAAAACGGACGCCGCGAAAAATGTCAAATTTGTCACTATTCGCGTCACTTTTGACACAACTGCGCTGGGCGGCGGCGGTGGCTGCGACAATTTGCCACTTTGTCTAAATATTGATCACTGTAATAGGGTTCGCCGCTTTTGCGGATTAATGGAAATTGGGAATGACTTATCGCCTGTCGCGCGCCGCTCTGTTGCTGTTTCCCGCGCTGTCGGCGCTGGCGGACACCGCTGTTGAAGAGATGCGGGTGTGGGGGGAGCGTCGCAGCAGTGACGATTCGTCGTTCACCAGTCCCAACAGCATTCTTCGCCCGGAAGATATGCGGAGTATCAACGCGACGACCACCGAAGACCTGGTGAAATACGAGCCCAGCCTGGTGATTCGCCGTCGCTTCATCGGCGATGCCAACGGCACGCTGGGGATTCGCGGGAGCAATATGTTCCAGACCTCGCGGTCGATGGTCTTTGCCGACGGGGTGCCGCTGCATTATTTCCTCCAGTCCCGGTGGAACGGCGCGCCGCGCTGGACACTGGTATCGGCCAGCGAAATAGCGCAGGTCGAAGTGCTCTACGGCCCGTTCTCCGCTGAGTATAGTGGCAATGCCATGGGTGGCGTGGTGCTGATCGAAACCGCGATTCCGGAGCGCGAAGAATTCCACGTGGATGTGGGTTACTTCTCTCAACGCTTCGAGGCCTATGGTGTTGACGAGCAACTCGATGGCTACAAAACCTTTGTTTCCTACGGCAACCGGGTCGGTGATGCCAGTTACTACTTCTCCTACAACCGTCTGGAAAGTGATGCGCAGCCACAGACCTACTTCTATGGTGGCAGCGATACCGGCGCGCCACCGCAGAGTGTCAGCGGGGCGATTCGGGCTCGCGATGAGTTGAGCAATTCGCGCCTGTACTTTGGCGATAGCGGCGTGGTGGCGACAACCACTGACAATATCAAAATGAAGCTGGGCTACGACTGGGAGCAGTGGTCGGTGCTGGCCAATATCGCCTACGAAGGTCGCGAGGGGTTGAGCACCCGCCCCAACAGCTATTTGCGCGACAGCAACGGCAATGCGGTTTGGGAGGGCAACGTCGAGCAAGGCGGTGAGGTATTCTCGGTGCCCGCTTCCCGGCTGGGGGTGAGCGAGCAGGACCGCGACAGCCTGTCGGTGGGGCTGCGCTTGCGCGGCGAACTGAGTGAGCGCAGTGCGCTGGAGGCCAACCTCAATCGCTTTGAAATCTTGCGTGATGAAGCCCGCAGTTCGGCGGCAAACCCCAATGCGCCGTCGTTTGACGGCAGCGGGCAAGTAACGGATTTCGGTGATACCGGCTGGACAACTGCAGAGCTGAAATGGTCGGAGGACGGCGTGTTTGGCGAGGACGTGGATCTGGTCGCCGGTCTGCGTCACGAGCAGTACGAACTCAATACCACGGTATACCGCAGCAGTGATTACCGGGCGGGCCGCAAAACGCAGGCAGTGGATCGCAGCGGCGGTGAAACGACCTTGAACGCGGCGTTCCTGCAACTGAGCTGGACCATCAGTGAGGCCTGGGATGCAACGTTGGGCGGTCGCTACGAGGACTGGAAAAGTCATGGCGGCTACTACGCTGACGATCAGGCGGCGACGCCGGGTCTCGATGTGGTGAAGGTGCCGTCTCGCGATGACAGCAGTATCTCACCCAAATTTTCGCTTGGCTTTCAGCCCGCTGAGCACTGGCAGCTGCGCTACGCACTGGCCCGTGCATACCGCTTCCCGATAGTCGAAGAGCTGTTCAGTCAGTACCGGGCCTACAACAGCGTCAATGCCGCGAATCCCGATCTGAAACCGGAGCGCGGCCTGCATCATAACCTGATGATTGAGCGGCGGCTGGGCAGCGGCTATGTGCGCGTCAATCTGTTTAAGGAAACCGTTCGGGATGTCATTGAGTCGCAGACCACCATGCTGGCCGGAGGCACCTCGCTGCGTACCTTTGTTCCGGTCGATCAGGTGGAGACCGAGGGCGTGGAGTTGATCTTCAACGCCTACGATGTGTTTACGCCGGGTCTGAACCTGCGCGCGAATCTGGCGTGGACGGATGCCGAAATTACCCAGAACCGCGTTGACCCCAGCATTGTCGGTAATCAGTTTACTCGCATGCCGAAGTGGCGGGGGAATCTGCTGGCGAATTACCACGTGAATGCGCGTTGGGATGTGGGGACGAATCTGCAATATGCCAGCGACAGCTACGGTCGCCTCGACAACCGCGACCGCGAAGACAATGTCTACGGTGCGCAAGACGGCTATCTGCGCTTGGGCGTAAAAACGCGTTACCAGTTTACGCCGCAACTGAGCGGCAGCATCGGCATCGATAATCTGCGCAATGACATCGACTATGTTGCCCATCCCTGGCCGGGCCGCACCGGCTATGTGAGCCTGTCCTATGACCTCTGAACCATCAGGGCGGCGCAGCGCTTTATACCGCCGTTTGTGGCGTTGGCATTTTTACGCGGGCCTGTTCTGTATCCCGTTTGTGCTGACGTTGGCGGCGTCCGGGGCCATCTATCTGTTCAAGCCGCAGGTCGAACAGTGGCTGGATGCGCCGTATCGAGAATTGCCCGTCAGCGGGCCGCTGGCCTCGCCTCAGCAGCAAATCGATGCCGCACTGGCGTCGTTGCCGGGCAGCCGGCTCATCAACTACGAATTGCCGCTTGAACCCAATGATGCGGTGAAAATCGCGGTGGGGCTGCATGGCGTCAAGCATCTCGTCTATGTGCATCCGGAAACGCTGAGGATTCTCAAGCAGATTGAATACGAGGCGCAGTTCATGCGTCAGGTCAGGGCATTTCACGGCGAGCTGCTGGCAGGGAATGTGGGCTCGGTGTTGGTGGAGCTGGCCGCGTGCTGGGCCATCGTACTGATTCTCACCGGGCTGTATCTATGGTGGCCTCGCCACAGCGTTGGGCTTGCCGGTGTTCTCTATCCACGCCTGCGACAGGGACGCCGTGTGCTGTGGCGCGACCTCCACGCGGTGACCGGCATCTGGATATCGGCATTTGCGCTGTTCCTGCTGCTCACGGGTCTGCCGTGGGCGCTGGTATGGGGCAGTGCCTTTAAAGAAGTCCGCCAGTGGGGTCAGCCGACACTGCAGCAGGACTGGTCGGTCGGTCACAGCGAACACCACGCTCACAGTGCGGCACCGAAAACGATGCCGGTACTCAGCACGGAGGTGATGGCGCGGGCTGTCGATCTGAATTTTGCGCCACCCGCCGAGCTCAGTCCGGACATACAACAAGCCGGTGTCTGGAAGCTGACATCCCAGAGCCAGAATCGACCCCTGCGTGCCGAGGCCTGGATTGATGGCCGCAGCGGTAGGCTGTTGGGCAGCCGCCATTTCGATGAGCGGCCGCTGGTCGATCGGGCGATTGGTATTGGGGTTGCCGCACATGAGGGGCAGTTGTTTGGCTGGTTTAATCAGCTGCTCGGTGTACTCACGGCGGTAGGGCTGATGATCATGGCGACGAGCGGTTTCGTGCTGTGGCGACGGCGCAAGCCTGCGCAGCGCCTGGGAGCGCCGTCATTCCCGGCGGAGCACCGGCTGGCTGTCGGCGTAACGGTCATGATCCTCGGGCTGGCCCTTGTGCTGCCGGTGGTGGGAATATCCCTTGTGTGCATGGCGCTCATGGAGTTTGCCCTGTTGCGTCATATTCCGGCTGCACGTCGCTGGCTGGGCTTGCCGGCAAGGTGATCGAGCTGCGCCGGAGTCGCGGCGCTGCCAGTCTTATGCCAATATTGACAACCTGACTGTCAATATTGGCAAACACCATGCAACACATCGCGACCGACGCCGACCTCGATTTCAGCTCTCTGCTCGACAGCCTGGATTATCCCGCCATACTGCTGTCGCCGGAGTACCGGATACTCGCCAGCAACAAGCGCTATCTCGACAGCTTCGGTGACGTCCCCCAGGGCGACTACTGTTACCGCGTGTCACACGGCTACGACCGTCCCTGCGATCAGGCCGGTGAGAGTTGCCCTCTGCAGGCCTGCACCCGCAGCGGTCAACGCGAGCGCGTACTGCATATCCACAACACCCCGCGTGGCCGCGAGCATATCGACGTGGAGATGCTGCCGCTGACAGATCGTCACGGTAAACTGCGCTACTTCATCGAGGTCCTCAAGCCGGTCAAAAGCGCCAGCGCCGAAATCAGCAGCAGCCAGATGGTCGGGCGCAGTGCCGCCTTTAATACCATGCTGGAGCTGATCAACCTGGTCGCGCCCCACGAAACCTCGGTACTGTTGCTGGGCGAGTCCGGTGCCGGTAAGGAGCTGGCGGCGCAGGCCATTCACGGCACCAGCCGTCGTGCCGACAGCGCCATGGTGACGGTGGAATGTGCCGGGCTGACCGAGACGCTGTTTGAAAGCGAGCTATTCGGTCATGTCAAAGGCGCTTTTACCGGCGCGGTCAGCAACAAGCCGGGCCTGCTGGAATCGGCGCGAGGCGGCACCCTCTTTCTGGACGAAATCGGCGATGTGCCACTGGGCATGCAGGTAAAGCTGCTGCGCCTGCTGGAAACCGGCAGCTACCGGGCCGTGGGCAGCACCCAGCCCAAGCTTGCCGACTTCCGGCTGGTCTCTGCCACCAACAAAGACCTGCCGGGGATGATTGCGCGGGGTGAATTCCGTGAAGATCTCTACTACCGGATCAATGCCTTCCCCATTCATCTTCCGCCGCTTAGAGAGCGCCGGGAAGACATTGCCCTGCTATCGCGCTCCATCCTCAAAAAACTCAGCCCCAATGGCGGCTACCGGCTGACCGACTCCGCCGTTAAACGACTCCAGCAGCGCGAATTTCCCGGCAACATCCGCGAGCTGCGTAATCTGCTCGAACGCGCCACCATCTTTGCGCATTCCAGCATCATCGATGTGCCGGTGCTGGAACGTTGCTTCAGCCAGGAAGTCGACACGGCGATCCATCGCTCGGTGCCGTCTGAAGGACGTGACGGCCCCTGGCTGGATTTGAAAAATCAGGAACGCTACTACCTGAAAAAACTGCTGGAACACTGCAAGGGTGACAAGGATCGTGCCGCCGAAATTGCCGGGATCAGTTTGCGATCGCTGTATCGGCGGCTGGAAGGGTAGACGACTTTTAGCACGGAACAGGCTAGTTGCCACAAGGAGGGTTCATGGCGAAACGAATGACGAAGGCAGAGATGCAGGGATGGGCGATTTTCATATGTCTTGCTATTCCAGTTTATATCTTATTAAACGTGGTAGAGAGAGTAGGCTGGTTCCCACTGATTGTTATTGTTGGCGCAGCGATTAGTGCGATTATCTGGCTACAGATAGTTAATAGAAAGCGTCGCAGGGAAGCGTTAATGCTGAAGTACCATGATGAGAAAATCGTTAATGCTTTAATGGACAAGTCATTCTGGCAAGGACAAACAGCAGAGCAGTTAATGGACTCCCTGGGTAAACCGCAAGATATTGACCAGAAAGTCCTCAAGACAAAGAAAAAAGAGATTTGGAAGTACAATCATCGTGGAAGTAATCGATATGGACTTCGTATAACACTGGATAACGACATCGTTGTCGGATGGGATCAAAAACAATGACTAGGTTCTTAAGGCGCGGCATTTTATGGATGCTGTGCTTATGTTCACCGTTAGTCCTCGCTGAAGACTATTCCTACCACGCTATCAGTAAGCGCTATCCCGCTGCGCGGCTGGATGCGGTAACGGTGCGCGATGCGAAAATGCAGGGAGAGTGTCTGGTGGGCTTGAAGCAGCTCAATTTCAAGCGTCGGGATACCTTTGATCCGGTCGCTGAGTGGACAAGTTATCGCTCGTTGTCGCTGCTGGAACAATTTCCACCGTGTCAGGTACTGGTGATGATGGAAGTGGCTCGCGGCTTGATTATCAAGCTTGAGCCACTTCCCACTGCAGTAAAATAACGCTTGGACTAAGCTTTCCTGCCGGGACTGTCGATGGCGATCAGAGTTTGTTCTCCCTCGCTGCGAGCGATGACCACCGCGGCGCAGGAATCGCTGAAGACGTTCACGGCAGTGCGCATCATATCCAGTATCCGGTCTGTTACCAGCAGCAGGCCGATGCCTTCCAGTGGCAGGCCAATGGCGCCGAGAATCACCGAGATGGCGACGAGACTGGCAGCGGGAATGCCGGCGACGCCAATGGATGTGAGCAGAGCGATCATGACCACGGTGAACTGCTGGGCAAAGCTCAGTTCCAGTCCGTAGACCTGTGCGATAAACATGGCGGCGACACATTCATAAAGCGCGGTACCGTCCATATTCACCGTTGCACCCAGAGGCAATACAAAACCGCTGGTGCGTTTGGATACGCCGGATTTGTCCTGCACGCATTCCATGGTGAGTGGCAGGGTGGCGGAGCTGGAGGCTGTGGAGAAGGCGGTCAGCATGGCGGGTGCCATGGCCTGAAAATGCTTTTTCGGCTGGACGCGGCCGAGGTAGCGCAGTATCAGCGGCATGGCCACGAAGGCATGCAGCAACAGCGCGAGACTGGCCGCGAAGAAAAATTTGAGCATGGGGGTAAAGGCATCAAAGCCGGTGGTGGCCACCGTTTTGGCGACCAGGCCGAAGACGCCGATGGGCGCAAATTTCATCACCCACATGGTCATCGCGGTCATGATGTCCATCAGGCCCTGCCAGAAATTGATTTGTACTTCGGCGTGGGCGGATTCGCTGCGCGCGAGGAAGAAGCCGTAAAGCAGACTGAAGAAGATCAGGCCCAGCATTTGGCCTTCGGCGGCCGCGGCAATCACATTGGTGGGAATCATCCGCTCAAACACCTGCACCACATCGGCGGCACTGCGTCCTTCAACTTTGGCAAGCGTATCGCTGAGTGCGGGATCATCGCTGCTGAGGCTGGCGGCCAGCGACTGCGTATCACCCGTGCCGGGAGCGATGATATTGACGACCGTAAGGCCGATCAGAATCGCGATGAGGCTCGATGAGGCGTAGAACAGTAGCGTTTTCCCGCCGAGGCGTTCAAGGTTGTGACCGCCGATACCGGCCATGCCGCTGATGATTGAGGCACTGACCAGTGGGACGATCAGCATTTTCAGCGCATTGAGGAACAGGGTGCCGAAGAAGGCGTAAACGGCGACAAGTTTGACGCCGCCAACCGCGGCGGTGTCTCCGCTGAGCAGACCCGCCAGTACGGCGAGGGTGATAGCGATGGCAATTTGCCAGTGCAGGGCCAGTTTTCGCATGAGCGGTATCCGTATTGCTGGGCTTGTGCGTGGGCGCGCATGGTGTTGCGCCGGGGCTGACTTTGCACTCTACCTTGCGACTGGCCGTCGAGCCAGCGCAAGACGGGATCAGGCCGCTGCTTTGCGGGCCCTGCCACTGAATACGTAGCCGGCAATGCGCGGGGCACCGGATATATAGCGCTGTTTGATTTCGGTGATGTCGAAGCCGCCCTCGGTCAGCAGTTCGTTGATGGGCCGATTGAGGTGGCAGCCGCCAGCCAGGCATTTCCACATTGGCGTGATGCGGTTTTGCCAGCGTGCCACTCCGGCATCGGGCGACAGGCCGTGTTCACAGAACAGCAGCTCACCATCGTCTTTCAGTACCCGGTGCATTTGCGCCAGTGCGGCACGCCAGTCGGGGATGGTGCACAGCGTGAAGGTGAGCAGCACGGTATCCACACTGTTGTCGGGGAGGGGAATCTGCTCGCCGGGCAAGTCCAGCCAGCGCACTTCCACGGGACTGTTCTTGAGGTGCTTTTTCTCGGCTTTGCGGCGCATGCCCTCGGAGGGCTCCAGCCCCCAGACCCAGTCGACCTTGTCGGCTTCGTAGAGTGACAGATTGATGCCACTGCCCATGCCGACTTCCAGTACCTGACCCCGGCACTGGGGGACCACCTCGGCACGCAATTGCATTACCTCGGGCATGGAGCAGGCGCGGTCGATCACGCTGGGCAGCAGGTATTTTTCGTAGAGCGACATGGCGGTGTGCTTATCTGTTATTGGTTTTCTGCATTGCAGCGAAGCGCACAGGTAAATGCAATGGGCAAAACGGACAGGCACAAAAAACCCCGCCGTAGCGGGGTTGTTGTCAGTGCCGTTCAGGCTTAGGGCATGATGGCCGGCAGTTGTTTCTGCAGGGCCATTTTCTGTTTGGCACCTTCGCCGGTCAGGGCAAAGCCGAGCAGATCGCCGGTCGCTGGATCGACGAATTTGGCGACCACGTTATTGCCGTCTTCTTCGATTTGCCACTCGCCTTTGGCATCGCGCGGCGGCGGCGCCACACATACGGGGCAGGCCGGTGTTTTAATGGTAACAGGCATTGCCGGGTAGCTGACTTCGGTCGGCTCGCCGCTCAGGGTTTTGGCCAGTGCGCGGGCCTGTGCCATCAGTGGCGCTACGTAGACCAGCACGTGACCGGAGACTTCGGCGCAGTCACCCATGGCGTAGACATTGGGCGCATTGGTTTCCATCAGGCGGTTAGTGACCACACCGCGGTTCACCTCAATTCCTGCTGACTTGGCCAGTTCCACCTGCGGGCGAACACCTACCGCAGACAGCACCAGATCGCAGTCAATGGTGTTGCCGTTGTTCAGGGTCACGGTCACGCCGTCGGCCGCCTTGTTCACTTCGGTGACCAGCGGGCCAAAGTGGAAGGTGGCGCCTTTTTCTTCCAGTGCGCGTTGCACGGCTTTGCCTGCGGGCTCTGGCAGCAGCGTAGGCAGGCAGTAGCCCAGCGGATCAACGGTTTCCACCTGCAGACCGCCATTGATCAGGTCATTGGTGAACTCACAGCCGATCAGACCACCACCGATAATGCAGACTTTCTTAACATCGTTGTTGGCGACAGCTTTGCGGAAGTCGTCGTAGTCCAGCAGGTCGTTGACGGAGTAAACGTGGTCCAGAGCGTCGCCGGCAATCGGCGGACGGATGACTTCGGCGCCCAGTGCCAGTACCAGCTTCTTGTAGTGAACCTGAGTGGCGGTGTCGCCGCCGGTGGTCAAGGTCTGGGCTGCGGTATCGATGCCGGTGACCTTGGTCATGGTCCACACGCTGGCGTTCAGGTCTTCACCCATGCCACCTGCATCTTTCTGTGCGAGGGCATCGGCATCCTGATTCTTGGTGAAGCCGGTAGACAGCATCGGCTTGGAGTAGGAGCGGCCATCGTCAGAGGTGATCATTACGATCGGGGTGTCTTTGTCGAACTTGCGCAGCTCGCGAACCAGACCGTAGCCCGCCAAGCCGGTACCAATTACGACGATGGGAGCCTCGCTGCCTGCGCTCGCGGGTTCCTCATGATGGGGGAGATTGCTGGGCTCAGACTGTTCGATCATTTCAAAATCTTCCTTGCCCACACCGCAGTCGGGGCAGAGCCAGTCTTCGGGGACGTCTTCCCAGCGAGTACCCGGTTTAATACCGGATTCCGGATCGCCGGTTTCCTCGTCGTACACCCATCCACAAACAATACATTCCCACTTACTCATACACGTTCCTGCTCGAATTATTTCTACGTTTTATTACGCGGCTGCCACGGTGTGTAACTGTTGACTCGTTATGGCTGCTGGCTTGCAAGTCGTCGTCGATTCACGCATTCTGCCGCACTCAGCGAATGGACTGCCAACAGCCGGTGCTCTTTCTCCCGGCGTTCCGGCAGCCACTATTCAGTGATCAAACCACTGGAAACCCAACATTGTACGCCCTTCAATTAAACCGATGCTACCGCGAAGCGCCCCGCTGGCTGCCAGCTAATCAATTTGTGGGAGGTAATCGACCTCTCACTGCGGCTTCGTGGCTGTTGGACACCGGTTCCCTGACTGCGCATCTCCGGCGCGAAAGCCGGGGTGAATTTCACGTGCGGATTCTGCGGCAATACTGGGGTGTGCCGCAATTGTCAGAGCGTCGCCTGCTGGGCCTGGGCGATCGCGATTGGGCGATGATTCGCGAAGTGCTGCTGTGCTGTCACCAGCAGCCCTGGGTTTACGCCCGCAGTATTCTGCCGCTGAGCAGCATGACCGGCCATCTGCGTCGTTTGCGCGGGCTGGACAGTCGCCCGCTGGGCCATCTGCTGTTTGCCGACCGCAGCATGCGCCGCGAGCCCTTCGAACTCTGCCGGGTTCGCGCCTCTGCACTGCCACTAGCTGAACTGAGTGAGGATTCCACCGAACTGTGGGGCCGCCGCTCCTGCTTTGTCCATGGCGATCGCCGCATTCTGGTGGGCGAGATCTTCCTGCCCGCCTTCCAGCCCTGGTGATCCCCTCGGTATACTGCCCGGCAGCAACGAGGAGATAGGATGAACGCGACGCTACAGCATATTCGTCAGCAGCTGCCCCATTATTTTGCGCTGATGCGCATCGACCGGCCGATCGGCACCTATCTGGTTCTGTGGCCGACCCTGTGGGCGCTGTGGCTGGCGGCCGAGGGGCTGCCGCCGCTGCACCTGCTGTTTATCTTCGTGGCGGGCACCTATCTGATGCGCGCCGCCGGCTGTGTGATCAATGACTTTGCTGACCGCAAGATCGACGCCCATGTGAAGCGCACAGCCAACCGTCCCTTCGCTACGGGCAGCGTGACGGAGAAAGAGGCACTGCTGTTATTTGCGACACTGTGTCTGCTGGCCTTTGTGCTGGTGCTGTTTACCAACACCCTCACGATTCTGCTGTCGTTTGCCGCGGTGGCACTGGCGGCCTGTTACCCCTTTATGAAGCGCTATACTCATTTGCCACAGGTGGTGCTGGGGGCCGCGTTTTCCTGGGGGATGCCAATGGCGTTTGCTGCGGTGCGCAATGAGGTGCCGCTGGAAATCTGGCTGATATACATCGCCGGGCTGATGTGGACGGTGGCCTACGATACCTTTTATGCGATGGTTGACCGCGACGACGATCTGAAGATCGGCGTGAAATCCACCGCCATTTTATTCGGTGACGACGACCGGGCCATTACCGGTATGCTGCAGGCCTCGGCGATCGTGATTCTGGCGATTGCCGGGCCGAAATTCGAGATGAGCTTTATCTACTATGCCGGGCTGATGGTGGCGTCGGGCTTGTTTATCTACCAGCAGAAGCTGATTCGCTATCGCGAGCGTGAGGCCTGCTTCAAAGCCTTTTTGAATAACAACTATGTGGGCATGGCGATATTTATCGGCATTGCACTGCATTACGCCTTCGCTGAGTTAGGTATTGGATGAGCGTGGCGCCCGTGCTTGAGCTGAGTTTTATTGCCAGTATCCGCGAGGTGGAGGCGGCCGACTGGGATGCACTGGCGGGCAGCGATTATCCCTTTCTCCGCCACAGTTTTCTGCAGGCACTGGAAGACAGCGGTGCTGCCTGCGCCGAGTCGGGCTGGCAGCCCCAGCACTTGCTGCTGTATGAGGCCGGGCAACTCTGCGGCTTGATGCCGCTGTATATCAAATCTCACAGCTACGGCGAGTACGTGTTTGACTGGTCATGGGCCAACGCTTACGAGCGCTACGGTCACGATTACTACCCCAAATTGCTGACCGCCATTCCCTTCACCCCGGCCACCGGGCCGCGCCTGGTCCTGCGTGACGATCTTGATCGCGACAAAGTAATGCCCGCGGTGGTGTCGCAAATGCAGGCGCGGGCGCAGCAGCTCAATGCCTCCTCGCTACATATCCTCTTCCCCGACCTCGACGAAACGTCAGCCTGGCAGCAGGCGGGGCTGATGTGCCGAAGCGGACCGCAATACCATTGGTTTAATCGCGATTATCAGTGCTTTGAGGATTTTCTGGCCGACTTCAGCTCGCGCAAACGCAAAAACCTGCGCAAGGAGCGGCGGGTGGTGGCCGAGCAGGGCCTGCGTCTTGAGCGCTTGCGCGGCGATGCCGTGAGCGAGGCACAATGGCGCTTCTTCTTCCACTGCTATCAACTCACCTACGCCAAGCGCAGCGGCCACGGTGGCTATTTGTCGGAAGCTTTTTTTCAGGCGATCGCCCACGCCATGCCGGAGCAGCTACTGCTGGTGCTGGCGTATCATGAGGATAAGCCCGTGGCGGCGGCGCTGAACTTTGAGGGCCGCGACACCCTGTACGGGCGCTACTGGGGCTGCGTGCGGGAATACGATTTTCTGCACTTTGAAGCCTGCTACTACCAGGGTATCGAACATTGCATTGAGCGAGGCTTGTCGCGTTTTGATCCCGGTGCTCAGGGCGAGCACAAAATTCAGCGGGGTTTTACGCCGATCCGCACCTACTCCAACCACTGGCTCGCCGACCCGGCTTTCGCCGATGCCGTGCAGCGTTTCCTCGTTGAGGAAGACGCGCACATCGATGCTTATTTACAGGAAGCCGCCGAGCTGTTGCCGTTCAAGCAGAACGATTAGCGCGGCTCATTGCTGGGCTTTTTTCAGGCCGCGCTCCACCACCAGCAAACAACCGATGGGCAGCACATAGCTGGTGACGATCTGGGTGAGCATCAGGATTTCGGTGCTGCTCCACTGGGCGTCACTGCCGTACCAAAAAATGGCAAGGGGCAGCAGCACAAAGGCCAGGGTCGGCAGAATGCGCCAGAGGTTGTAGGCAAAGCTGCCCGCGTCCTCGCGATCGGCGCGGCGGTAGCAGTAAAAGGTCAGGCCGACACCGACCAGCCCCAGTGCGATGGCATAGCCATTGCCGACCAGGCTGGCCAGAAGTTGCAGGGCGGCGGCGAAGATCAGACTCAGCAAACTGACATTGATCAGGCCGCGCATCAGGCGCAATTTGCGTCGCTCCATACAGCAATCTCCAAGTCAATCATTGGGCTACAGCCTAGCAGCCTGTGCTGTGAATATCCTTTACCAGCAGCCCAAAACGCAAGGCTTGCTCATCCAGCGCTTCACCCATGGGCAGTCGTACCCGATGGCCGGATCCCGGCGCCACCTCGATGGCCTTGCCGTTTTTATCCAGCAGGCTGCCCAACTGGAAGCGGCGATTACCCGAGGGGCTCATCAGCAGGAGCTCGTCGCCCAAGGCGAAGCGATTCTTAACGTCAAGCACCAGATCATCACCGGCAACATCGACCACTTCCGCCACAAACTGCTGGCGCTGTGCGGGATTGCTGCCCTGCTCGTAGCTCTGGTATTCCTTGGGTGGATGACGGCGGTAAAACCCCTCGGTGTAACCGCGGTTGGCCAGGGTTTCCAACTCGTCCATCAGGCCCATGTCGAAGGGCTTGCCGGCAACCGCGTCGTCGATCGCGCGACGGTAGACCTGTGCGGTGCGCGCCACATAGTAATGCGATTTGGTGCGCCCTTCGATTTTCAGCGAGTGAATGCCCATTTCCTGCAGGCGCTGTACATGTTGTACGGCGCGCAGGTCTTTGGAGTTCATGATGTAGGTGCCGTGCTCATCTTCATAGGCGGGCATGTACTCGCCCGGTCGCTGCGCCTGTTGCAGCAGCACGGGGCCCGGCTCGGCGGCGGCTTCCGGTTCGAAGCTCTGCACGGCGATCAGGTCGCCGGTTTCATCCTCTTTGGCCTCGTGGGCCTGGTACTCCCAGCGGCAGGCATTGGTGCAGGCGCCCTGGTTGGGGTCGCGGTGATTCATGTAGCCCGACAGCAGGCAGCGGCCGGAATAGGCAATGCACAGCGCGCCGTGAACGAAGACTTCCAGTTCCATCTCCGGGACCCGCTGGCGGATTTCTTCAATCTCGTCCAGCGACAACTCGCGGGACAAAATGACCCGGCGTATGCCGTTCTGATACCAGAACTTTACCGTCGCCCAGTTGACCGCGTTGGCCTGCACAGAAAGATGAATTGGCAGATCGGGCCAGCGCTCGCGCACCAGCATCATCAGGCCGGGATCGGCCATAATCAGGGCGTCGGGGCCGAGTTCGACAACGGGCTCCAGGTCGCGAATGTAGCTGCGCACCTTGTTATTGTGCGGCGACACATTCGAGGCCAGATAAAACTGTTTGCCCAGTGCATGGGCCTCGTTGATGCCCGTGGCCAGGGTTTCCAGGTCTTTGAACTCGTTGTTGCGCACCCGCAGGCTGTAGCGGGGCTGGCCTGCGTAGACCGCGTCGGCGCCATAGGCAAAGGCGTAACGCATATTGCGCAGGCTGCCAGCGGGGGAAAGCAATTCGCTTGGCATGGTGGGTAGCCCTCCGATAAAACAGGGCGCTATGGTAACGCAGTGCCCCTGCCTGCGGCCTGAATTTTGTGGTGTTGACACAAAAGTTGTTGGATATTTACTAAGCTAGTGACTCTTATCGCTAAAATTGCGCCGTAATATCGGTTAGTATCGAGTGCATTCAGATATTGTCTGGAATAAATAACTCAGAACTGGGGGATTGCTATGAGCAAGCAATGGATGAAGTCTGCTCTGGCGGCGGGCGTGCTGGTCGCGTCTACTGTTGGTGCAGCGAATGCTGAAGAAGAAAGTGGCTTCTACATTGGCGGCCACACTAAATATACCGACGTGTTTGACGCTGACGGTACCCTGAGAACCGATGCACCAACACCAAGTGCTTTCGAGCAATTTCTGATTGATCTGGGTCTGATGGCTCAGCCGGTCGGCACATCCACCGAACTCGATACCGAGTACGATCGCGACTTCGGCTACGGCGCCAGCTTCGGTTACAAGTTCTCTAACCCGCTGCGTCTTGAGCTGGAATACCACGTTGGCGAAAACGACATCAAAGGCAGCAACTCCTCGCTGGAAGTTGAATCGCTGATGGGTAACCTGTGGTATGACTTCCGTGCCGGTGAGCGCCTGCGCCCCTACGTGGGTGGCGGTCTGGGTATGGCGACCATGGATTTGGACGGCGTTGAAGATGACGTGATGATCGGCCAGCTGGGTGCGGGTGTGAACTACAACCTGACGCCGCGTCTGGTACTGGATGCCGGTTACCGTTACGCCGTATCGGAAGACCCCACTTTTGATGCGGGCAGTTCCACCCTGGAAACCGAATACGAGTCACAGAGCCTGTTGCTGGGTCTGCGCTACAACTTCTTCGACGCGAAATACGGCGTTCAGGATGCAGATGGCGACGGTGTTGCCGATGAAGCGGATCAGTGCCCCGGCACACCCCGCGGTGTACAGGTGGACAGCGTAGGTTGCCCGCTGGACGGTGACAAAGACGGCGTTGCTGACTACCTCGACAAGTGCCCCAACACCCCTGCTGGCGAAGAAGTTGACGCACAGGGCTGTTCACTGGATGGCGATGGCGACGGCGTAGTTGATGCCGACGACATGTGTCCTGACACTCCGGCTGGCACCGAGGTCATGTCTAACGGCTGTGGCGGTGAGCAATCTGTCGTACTGCGCGGCGTTAACTTCGAGCTGAACAGCGCACAACTGACCGTGAATGCGGAAACCATTCTCGACGGTGTTGCGGCGACGCTGAGCAGCTCACCGGGCTTCAATGTTGAGCTGCAAGGCCACACTGACAGCATGGGTAGCGACAGCTACAACATGAACCTGTCGCAGAACCGCGCCAAGTCAGTGAAAAACTACCTGGTTAACCAGGGCGTTGAAAGTGGTCGCCTGACCGCACGTGGCTACGGTGAAGAGCAGCCTATCGCCAGCAACGACACCGCTGAAGGCCGTGCGGAAAACCGCCGCGTTGAGCTGAAAGTGCTGGGCGAGCAGGACGTGATGGTGGATGAGGTTTACATGCCCGCCACTGAAGAGCCGATGGAAGAAGAGTCTTCTGTAGTCGATGCGCAGGTTGAAGACTATGAGCCTGCTGCTGACCTTGAAGAAGAGGAAAGCGTAGAAGAGAGCTACGAGTACGATTACGATCCCGCTGCTGAGATCGAGGAAGAAGAGTACGAGTACGACTACGAATACGAGCCCTGATCGGCATCGTTCAGTAGGAACGTAGCTAAAACCGCGGCCCAGTGCCGCGGTTTTTTTTGCCTGCTGATTGCGTCAGCGCTGCCAGATTAACAGGCGGTTGTTGGCGGGCAGTGCGTGGTCGTGTTGCAGTGTGAAACCTGCCGCCGAGGCCAGGGCATCGACGGCTTCGATATCGCGGATGCCGCTGAGCGGGTCGCGCTGTTTCAGAAAGGCGTCGAACTCGGCGTTACTCGGCGAGGAAAAGGCGCCGTTGTAATTGAACGGACCATAGATACATAGCCACTCCAGCGAGGGCTGCTCATCGCGGAGGCGTGCAAAGAAACGCTCCACCGATGCCCAGCTCATAATATGTAACGTGTTGGCTGAGTACAGCGCCTTGAACTGACCCTCGGGCCAGGGCAGGGCGTTGACCTCAAAGGGCAGAGGCGCGGGCAAATTGTCCAGTGAAGCCTCGTCAATCCATAGCCGCGCGCCGGGCAGATATTCCGGCTGGTCGCAACTCTGCCAGCGCAGCCAGGGCATGTGCTCGGCAAAAAATACGGCGTGTTGACCGGTGCCGCAGCCGACTTCCAGCACGCTGTCCACCTGCTTCATCACGGGTAGCAGTCCGTCCAGAATGGGACGCTTGTTGTTTTCACAGGCTTGGGAAAACGGTTTTTCCATGGGGTATCCTCGTTTATGCCATGAGGCTTTTCGTAGACGCTGCTCGCGGCGGCCCGATACACTTTTGCGGGCACAGTGTCGGTAAGGGGAGAACAGGATGCAATACTGGTTGATGAAGTCTGAGCCGGATACCTTCGGTATTGACGATCTGGCAGCGCGACCCAAGGCCACGGAGCACTGGGACGGTGTGCGCAATTATCAGGCGCGCAATATGATGCGTGACCAGATGAAGGTGGGCGATCAGGTGCTGTTCTATCACTCCGCCTGCAAAACGCCGGGAGTGGCGGGGATTGCCGAGGTGGTGCGTGAGGGCTATCCGGATTTCACTGCTCGTGATCCCGAATCGAAGTACTACGATCCCAAGGCCAGCGAGGACAACCCACGCTGGTATATGGTGGACGTGCGTTTTGTGCGCAAGCTCAAGCGGCTGATTCCGCTCAGCGAATTGAAAGCCAATCCGCAGTTGGAGGATATGCCGCTGCTGAAGCGCGGCAACCGCCTGTCGATCATGCCGGTCGACCCGCAGCACTGGCAGCAGATCCTGGCGATGGAATAAGCCTCAGGCGGGCTCGTCGCGCAGGAAGACCCACTCGCTGTCGCTGGACTCTTCGGGGCTGAAGTAATAACCGTCCACGTCGAAGGTTTTGAGCTGTTCGGCGTCGGTAATACGGTTTTTGATGATGTAAGCGCTCATCAGCCCCCGCGCTTTTTTGGCGTAAAAACTGATGATTTTGTATTTGCCGTTTTTAAAGTCTTTGAATACCGGGGTGACCATCTCGGCATTCAGCGCCTTTGGCTTCACGGCGCCAAAGTACTCGTTGGAGGCCAGGTTCACCACCAGCGGCCCGGCTTCTTTAAGCTGGGCATTGATCGCCTCGGTAATGTCATTGCCCCAGAATTCGTAGAGGTTTTTGCCGCGGGCATTGGCAAACTTGGTACCCATTTCCAAGCGGTAGGGCTGAATCAGGTCGAGGGGGCGCAACAGGCCATACAGACCGGACAGAATACGCAGATGCTGCTGGGCAAAGGCCAGGTCATCGTCGCTCATGCTGTCGGCGTCGAGGCCGGTATACACATCACCGCGAAAGGCCAGTACCGCCTGCTTGGCGTTTTCGGGAGCGAAGGGCGTCTGCCAGTCGGCAAAGCGCTGGTAATTCAGCGTGCCGAGTTTGTCGCTGATTTTCATCAGCGCCGAAATATCCTGCGGGGCAAGTGCGCGCAGTTCTTTGATGAGCACCTTGGATTCGTCCAGAAAATCCGGCTGGCTGTACTGCGCGGTGTGCGCGGGGGTGTCGAAATCCAGCGTTTTCGCCGGTGAAATCAGCATCAGCATTGCATCGTGTCCTGTGTAATCGTCGCGCGGTTCAGGCGTTGACCATGTCCTGCCACCAGTTCAGTGGTTCACCCTGATCGTCGTAAACATTGCCGTATAGCCACTCGGCTTCGCCGCGAGCAATCAGTTTGTCGAGCAGTTTTTCCACGGTCAGAAACCCTACGCCGAAATACAGGCTGTAGACCAGTGCGCGCTCATTGCTGACATCCAGGCTGCCGCCTAGCTTTTCCACTTCGGCGGTGAGCTGTTCTTCCAGTGCGCTGTTGGCTTCGCGCAGAAAGACGCGCAGACAGAGGTTGCCGCTGCGCTCCGCTACTTGAAAGCGCCCTCTTGCATCCGGGTTCAGGGCAATGCGGTCCAGTGCGGCCACGCCGCGCACAAACAGCGGCGACTTCAGCAGACGGTACTCGCCTTCTTTGTCACAGGGCGTCGCCAGGCACTGCTCGAAGACGGGCTGTTGATTGACCGGGTGGATGCCGGCGAACAGTTCGAGTCGGGTTTCTTTGTCGGCGAAGGTCGCGTCAGTCATACGAGGGGGAATCCGGCCATAAAAGCGCCTAATGATACCGTGTTTAGCGGTGTGACGCATGGCGACGGCCCGCTTGCTGCGACTATAATGGAGCGCTTTGACGTCGACCCGAGCACGCCAACAATAATGAAAGTGACACTACAACTGATCGACGCCTTTACCGAGGCACTGGGCCGCGCACTGGCCTGGTGTGTGCCATTGATGGTGCTGATTACCGCTGCCGTCGTGGTAATGCGTTATGGCTTCGGCCAGGGCCTGACCGCCTTGCAGGAATCGGTAAGCTACTTCCACGGTACGGTATTTATGCTCGGCGCGGCCTACGCACTGAAACACGGTGCCCATGTGCGCGTGGATATCTTTTATCAGCGATTTTCGCCCCGCCAGCGGGCCTGGGTCGACAGTCTGGGAACACTGCTGTTTCTGCTCCCGCTCTGTGGGCTGATTCTGATCACCAGCTGGGAATTCAGCGCCAAGGCTTGGGAGATTCGCGAAAGCTCGGTAGAGCCGGGCGGCATCCCGGCGGTGTTTCTACTGAAGAGCCTGATTCCACTGATGGCCATAAACCTGGCTTTACAAGGCGTCGCCGAACTGCTGCGCAATGCGCTGGTGCTGATCAACGGGGAGGCTGATCATGCCCGTTGAGCTGTTGCCACTGCTGATGTTCGTGGTGATTTGTCTGGTGTTGATGCTGGGTTATCCGGTGGCTTTCAGTCTGGCCGGGGTGGCGATGATTTTCGCCGGTATCGGTATCAGCATCGGCCACTTTGATCCGAGTTTTCTTGCCGCCTTACCCAATCGCCTGTTTGGCACCATTAACAATATTACTCTGCTGGCGGTGCCGCTGTTTGTGATGATGGGCGTGCTGTTGGAGAAAAGCCGTCTCGCCGAAGAATTGCTCGACAGCATGGCGTCGCTGTTCGGACGCCTGCGCGGTGGCCTGGGAATTTCCGTGGTGGTTGTGGGCATGTTGCTGGCGGCCAGCACCGGCATTGTCGGGGCCACGGTGGTCACCATGGGCCTGTTGTCGCTGCCGTCCATGCTGAAGCGCGGCTACGATCCGGCGTTGGCGACCGGCACGATCTGCGCAACGGGCACACTCGGCCAGATCATCCCGCCGTCGATTGCCCTGGTGCTGTTGGGCGATACGCTGTCCAGCGCTTACCAGCAGGCGCAGTTGGAGATGGGAGTGTTCAGCCCCAAAACGCTGTCTGTTGGCGACCTGTTTATCAGCGCGCTGGTTCCGGGGCTGTTGCTGGTGGGTTTGTATATGGCCTATGTCTTGGGCGTCGCGCTGTTGCAGCCGCACCGTGCGCCCCCGGCGGACGATCTGAAGGCACCCTCGCTGGGCCATTTACTGCACGGCCTGCTGCCGCCGGTGATGCTGATCGCCGCGGTGCTGGGTTCAATTTTACTCGGAGCCGCGACGCCCACCGAGGCGGCCGGTGTCGGGGCGCTGGGCGCGGCGCTGCTGGCGTTTCTGCGCGGCCGTCTTAGCCTGAGTCTGCTCGGTGACGTGTCCCGTGAGACGATGAAAGTCACCTGCATGGTGTTCATGATTCTGATCGGTGCGGCGGTATTCTCGTTGGTTTTCAGGGGGTTTGGCGGTGACGAGCTGATCCACGAAGCCTTCCACGGTATGCCCGGTGGCGTGGTGGCGGCGACAGCCGTGGTCATGCTGGTGATCTTCCTGCTCGGTTTTATTCTCGACTTTATCGAAATCACCTTTGTGGTGGTGCCGATCGTCGGGCCGATTCTTTTGATGATGGGTGTCGACCCCATCTGGCTGGGTATTATGATAGCCATCAATCTGCAGACCTCATTTCTGACGCCGCCTTTTGGTTTTTCTCTGTTCTATTTGCGGGGGGTTGCCCCGGCGTCGGTGGCGACCAGCGATATCTATCGCGGGGTTGCCCCCTTTGTTGTCATGCAGCTGTTTGTGCTGGCCTTGCTGGCGATGTGGCCCGAGTTGGCGACGTGGTTGCCAGCCTGGATACGCAGCTGAGAAATTAGATTGACATTACTAGGGCGCATCCGTTAACTGGGCCCTCAATAATGACCATTAATGCAGGAAGAAGCTTTTATGCGTGACATTGATGACGTGCCGGCCCCCAATGGCGACCTGGCGCTGCAAGTCATAGCGATGCCCGCCGATACCAATGCTGACGGTGATATCTACGGTGGCTGGCTGATGTCGCAGATGGATCTGGCTGGTGGGATTACCGCCGGTCGCCGCGCCGGTGGCCGTATTGCCACGGTGGCCGTTGCCGGAATGGCGTTTCTGACGCCGGTCAATGTTGGCGCGGTTGTCAGTTGTTATACCGAAATTCTGGAAGTCGGCCGCAGCTCCATTCGCGTAAACGTTGAGGTGTGGACCACAGAATACGACGACGAAGAGCCGGTAAAAGTTACCGAAGGCGAATTCGTGTTTGTTGCCATTGATGATAACGGGCGGACTCGCGCAGTTGATTAAGCGTTAGCCCCGACCCGTTGTAAACGGGAGAATAATAATGATGCAGGGCAAAGTGTGTTTGATTACCGGCGCGACCAACGGCATTGGTCGCGCTACGGCGAAAGCGCTGGTAGAACAGGGCGCCGAACTGTTTATCGTCTGTCGCAACCGCGACAAAGGCGAGGCGCTGCTGGCCGAGCTGCGAGCCCTTCGCGCCGATGCGGCACTGACGCTGTTAATTGCTGATCTGGGAAAGATGGCGGATATTCGCCGTGCGGCCCAGGAGTTTCTGGATACCGGGAAACCGCTGCACTTGCTGCTGAACAATGCCGGTGTGGTCAACACCGAGCGCAAGCTCAGCGCCGACGGCATTGAAGAAACCTTTGCGGTCAATCACCTGGCCTACTTCCTGATGACTGAACTGCTGCGCCAGCGGCTGATTGACAGCGCGCCGTCACGCATTGTCTCGGTGGCGTCCGAGGCCCACGCCTTCGCCAAGGGGGTGCAGTTCGACGACCCGGAGTTCGCCAACCACCCCTACAAAACCTTCAAGGTCTACGGGCACTCCAAACTCTGCAATATTCTGTGGACCCGCGAGCTGGCCAAACAACTGGCGGGCACCGGGGTCACCGTAAACTGTGTGCATCCCGGCGCGGTGAGCACCGGCCTCGGTCAGCAGGATGGCGGGTTGATGGCCAGAACGGTGTCGCTGATCCTCAAGCCCTTCTTTCGCTCTCCTGATAAAGGTGCCAGTACCTCGATTTATGTGGCGACGTCGCCCGGTCTGGAAGGCGTGACCGGTGAGTATTTTGCCGACTGCAAGCCCAAGCGCATCAAGCCCTGGGGTAAGGATGACGCCGCCGCTGAAAAGCTCTGGCAGCTCAGCGAAGACTATGTGCGCCGTGCCTGACGGCTAACTACACAATCACGCCCGCCGTTCTCAGGCGGGCCACTTCCTGTTCATCCAACCTCAGAACCTCCGCCAGCACGGCATCACTGTCCTGTCCCAGCACGGGGGCGGGGTGGTAGTGCTTGGGGCGGCTGCGCGACAGTTTAATGGGGCAGCCCGGCCCTTCGACGCTGTCGCCGGAGGGGTGTTGCAGTGGCACCACCATTTGTCGATGGCGAAGTTGGCGATCGTTTAATGCATCGGAGAAACGGTTCACCGGCGCTGAGGGAATACGGTATTTCTCCAACTCGGCCAGCCAGTGGGCGCGGGTATTGCTCTTGAAGATATTGGCGAGCGTTGCGTCGATGAACGCCTTGTCGGCCAGGCGCCCCGGTTGAGTATCGTATTCCGGTTTGTCGAGGGCGGGGCAGTTGAGCATCGCTTTGAGGTTCTGCCAGAAGCCGTCGGTCAGCACGCACAGCACGATGTGGCCGTCGCTGACGGGATAGCTGTTGTAGGGCACGTGTACAAAGTGGCTGTTGCCGATGGGCTCGGGGTCTTCGCCCGACATGCTGTACATGGTCGCCATGTAGTTGAGCAGCGACACCTGTGCATCGAGCATGGAAATATCCACATGCTGGCCGACCCCGGAGCGCTGTCGTTCGATCACCGCAGACAGAATCCCCATGACCGCGAACATGCCGCCGCCCAGGTCGCCGATGGGAATCCCGGCGCGCATCGGCTGGCTGGCATCGGTGCCGGTAATCGACATGCCGCCGCCGTAGGCCTGGGCCACCTGATCGAAGGCAGGGCGATTGGCGCCGGGGCCATCTTCGCCAAAGCCGGTGACGGAACAGGTAATAATGCGGGGGTTGATCTCGCTCAGGTGGGGGTAATCGATCTTCAGCTTGGCAGGCACCCCGGCAGCAAAGTTGTTCACCACAATATCGGCCTCTTTCACCAGCGAATAGAACAGCGCCAGACCGTCCTCGCTTTTCAGGTCGATGGCGACGCTCTTCTTGTTGCGGTTGAGGGTAATGAAATACGCCCCCATGCCGTGTAGCGAGTGCTTGGGGTCGGTGGCCAGCAGCTTGCGGGTGCCCTCACCTTGAAGGGGCTCAATCTTGATCGTCTCGGCGCCCAGGTCGGCCAGCGTCATCGTGCAGAACGGGCCGGAGAGCATGTGGGTCAGGTCGAGGACGCGAAGTCCTGTCAGCGCGCCAGTCATGGCTGTCTTCCTCTATCAAATACGGTTGCGGTGCTAGCGGCTGGCCAGTATGCCGCCATCCAGTGCCAGAGTGCGTCCTGTCATATAGTCCGAAGCCGTCGAGGCCAAATAAATCGCCGTACCGGCAATATCTTCGAGCCTGCCCATGCGCCCGGCGGGAATCTCCGCCACCATCGCCTGTTCATCCAGCGGCGCGGTCATGGCGCTGGGAAAATAGCCGGGAGCAATGGCGTTCACTTTGATGTGGTCGGCCTGCAAGTCGGCGGCGAGCTGGCGGGTTAACGCGATGACAGCCGCTTTACTGGCGGAGTACGAGTAGGTGTTCAGCGGCGAGTGCATCAGTGCGTAGACGGAGGAAATATTGATGATGCTGGCGTAGGCCTCGGGCCGGGCAGCGCGACGCAGTAACGGCAGCAACTGCTGGCTGAGAAAGAATAGGGATTTGAGATTCAGGTTCATCACCTTGTCCCAGCCAGACTCCGGGAACTGATCCAGTGGCGCTCCCCAGCTCGCTCCGGCATTGTTGATCAGCACGTCCAGTGTGTCGGTGTGCTGGGCCACGGCGTCGACCAGCGCCTGTACGCCTGCGGTGGTAGACAGGTCCGCAATCAGGCTGCGACAGTCGCCCAGTTTCGCGAGCCGTGCGCGGCAGTCCTCCAGCTCGCCGGCCTTGCGGGCGCTGATAAATACCGTCGCGCCGCTGCGCACAAAGCCTTCCGCCAGCATCGCACCGATGCCCCGCGAACCGCCGGTGATCAGTACGGTTTTGCCGGCCACAGAAAACAGTGATTTCATGACTGTGCCTCCCGACGGTCGCGATACTGCTCCTCTCCGAAGGAATAGGACCAGGTGTTTTCGTCGAGCTCCATAAAGAAATTCGGCGGCAGTTCGTAGACCCAGCCATTGATCACATCCTTGCCGCGCTCAAAGGCGGGGCGTGCAGCAAGCTGCGCAAACCAGCGGGCGAGATGAGGAAAGCGCGGGGCCAGTTCAATGCCGATCAGCGGCAGTGCGCGCAACCAGGGCCACAGGGCAATGTCCGCAATGGAAAATGCCCCGGCGATGTATTCCTGCTCGGCCAGTTGTGTATCCAGTACCCGGCATTGGCGCAGGGTTTCCTGCAAATAGCGCTGTTGCGCATAGTCCTGTTTTACCCTTGCGTAGCGCACGTAGTGATGGGCCTGTCCCTGCAATGGACCGACGGCCGACATCTGGAACATCAGCCACTGCAATTGTGCATAGCGTTCGGGGCCGCTGGCGGCCAGCAGTCGGCCGGTTTTTTCGGCGAGGTAAATCAGGATGGCGCCGGTTTCAAAGACGGTGATTGGCTCATTACCGCTCGCGGGCTGCGGATCACGCAGTACCGGCAGTTTATTGTTGGGGTTGAGCGCCAGCAGTTCAGGACTGAATTGCTCCCCCTTGCTGATATCGTATTCGATAACACGATAGGGCAGCGCCAGTTCTTCCAGCGCAATCGAAATTTTGTGACCGTTGGGGGTTGGCACAGTATGCAGTTCCAGCACCTTGGCATCCTCTTGTTATTTGTCAACAATATTGACAGTAATGGCGTTCGGCTGTCCAGCATCCGTGCCACGAATTTATTTTTTCGGGCAGTTGACCCGCTTTGATAAAGCCGTTAATAATGTAAACAAAGTTGACATAATATCCGGTCCGTCACGGCCTTGCCGACGGGCTGCCACATAATAAAAACAGATGGATGCTTATGTTCAAAAGTGGTGGGTTTGGGTGGCGCGCCGCAGCGCCGCTGACAGCAGTTTTGTCCTTGGGATTGGCATCGTCGCCGCTGAATGCGGCGGACGCCGCGATGCCGCGCATGATTGAAGAGGTGCTGGTCAGTGCCCAGAAAGTTAAGCAGTCCTCGCAGGATGTGCCGATCTCGCTGACGGCGGTCAGCGGTGAATTCATGAAGTCGGTAGGTGCCGTCAAGTTGCAGGATCTGGCGCCTTATATTCCCAATGTGCGCTTTTCTTCCGACACCGATCCGGCGCTCACCCAGATTAATATTCGTGGCTTTGGCTCCAACCCCCTCAACGCGGCCTTTGAAAGTTCAGTCGGCTTTGTGCAGGACGAGGTGTTCTACAATCGCCCTTCCTATTTCAGTGAGGCCATGTTTGATATCGCCCGCGTCGAGGTGCTGCGCGGCCCGCAGGGCACGCTGTTCGGCAAGAATACCGTGGCTGGGGTGTTCAATGTGAGTACCGTTGACCCCGGCCGCGAGCTGGACGGCAAGCTCTCCTATCAGCGCTTTGATACCGATGAGCAGCAGTTAGAGGCCGCGGCGACGGTGCCGATGGGGGAGCGCTTGAGTATGCGTCTGGCGCTGATGGAGCGCGATCGCGACGGTGAGCTGTATAACCAGTTCCTCAACCGTCAAGACGACGAGCACCGTCAGAGTGCCCAGCGTATCAAACTGTTTTTCGACCCCTCTGATCGCCTGCATCTGGCGCTGACCGCATTTCGCTCAGATACCGAGGCGAATTACTGGGGCTTGCAGATTCATCAGCTCGACGAAGATACGCGCACTTTCTTGAGCAATTATGACCCTGAAGTCGAAGATGACCCCTATAACTTTCGGAGTTCATATAATACTCCCGGCTATGTGAACAAGAATTCGGATGGCGTATCGCTGTTGGCGGAGTGGTCGCTGGGTGAACTGGCCGGGCTGCGCGACACCGTGGTGACCGGTATTGCCGCCACCAGCACGCTGCTGATCGACAGCCTGACCGACCTCGATGCCTCCCCGGCTGACCTGGCCAATCTCGGCGTGGGCTCTGACTACAAGCAGGATTCGCTGGAGCTGCGCTTTACGGCGTCTGCCGACAGCCTTTTTGGTCTGGGCGACGACGTCAATCTGGTGGCCGGGCTGTATTACCTCGACTCGCGGTTTGATCAGACCACTCAAATTCGCGCCGGGCGGGATCTGCTTTCCTACCTCACGACCGATGATGCACTGCAGCTAATCAGCGGCAATACTTCAGTGGGCTCCGGCGGTTTATTGGGTGGGTTGAATCTGGCGGGGCTGGGCCTGCTCTCCGGGCTGGGGTCGGCGATTATCGGTGACGACCGCTATATCCTGGACTACGGCCTGGATACCACCGCCTATGCGGCATTTGCGCAGTTCAGCTGGTCGCTCGGCGAGCATTGGGTCATTACCCCGGGCCTGCGTTACAGCCGCGAGCGCAAAACGGCGCTGGCCACCGGCGAGGCAAGCTGCCGCACCGCCGCACTGGGTCTCTGTATTATGGCGACGGCGCTCAGTGCTGAAGACTACCAGGCCGACGATCTGAATCGCCGCGAGAGCGATCTGTCGCCGAAACTGTCGGTGCAGTATTACTTCAATGAACAGAGCAATCTGTTTGCCAGCATTGCCCGTGGCTACAAGAGCGGTGGCTTCAACGCCTCCTCCTTCGGCGGTGAAGACCTCAACTTTGAGCCCGAGGAAGCGCGCACGGTGGAAGCGGGTTTCAAAGGCACCTTCTTTAACAGCAGTCTGCAAGTAAATGCGACGGTGTACCGGACGGAATTCGAAAACCTGCAGGTGCTGGCCTTTAACGGCGCGTTCTTCGATGTGAAAAACGCCGCCACCGCGATTTCCGACGGCGTGGAAATGGACTTCACCTGGCTGACGCCGCTCCCCATTCTGCGGATTAATGGTTCGCTGGGCCTGCTTGATGCCCGCTACGACAGCTATCCGGCTGCGCCAGCACCGATCAACAATGGCGTGGATGCCCAGCAGGATCTCAGCGGCCGCCGTATATCCTTTGCTCCCAAGCAGACTGCCAGCCTGACGCCGACCCTGGAGTTTCCACTGTTTGGCCTGGCGGTCAGTGCGGCGGTCGATGTGCTCTATCAGGGCGATCAGTACACCGATGGCGACCTCGATCCGGTGAGCTTTTCGCCGGGTTATACCACCTATTCCGCGCGTTTGAGCCTGGCCTCGCCGGATATGCGCTGGGCTCTGACGCTTGGTGGCAGCAACCTCAGCGATGAGGAAGTGCTTGGGCAGGTGCTGGACACGGTGTTCTTCCCCGGTACCTATAACAGCCGTCAAAAGTCGGGTCGCAAGCTGTTTGCCGCCTTGAATCTGCAGTGGTGAGCGGGGGAGCTTTTCCACAAAGGTGAGCGTGGGGGGCGGAAAGTGCTAGGCTAGCTGTCCAATAATCAGAAGGGCATTTGCCATGCACGACACGCTTCCCGATACCGGCCTGCAACTGCGCTCGCTGGTCACCGACGACGGCTACCTCAAGCTGATACTGAAATCCTCGCCGATCCCCGAGCCGGGCGACGACGAGGTGGTGGTGCGCATTGAAGCGACCCCCATCAACCCCTCGGATCAGGCCACACTGATTGCCCCCGCCGATGTCAGCACCGGCAAAACCACGGGCAGTGGTGCCGATACCGTGTACACCGCGAAGCTGCGTCCTGGTCTGGAGAACCGCGTCAAACCGCGAATCGGCAAGCCGCTGGCAGCGGGAAATGAAGGGGCGGGCACCGTGGTCAAGGCCGGTGCGAGCGCCGCCGCGCAGGCACTGTTGGGCAAAACCGTGGCGGTGATGGATGGCGCGCTTTACTGCCAGTACCGCAAAGTGAATGTGATGCAGTGCCTGCCGCTGAATGACGGCACCTCGGCCCGCGACGGCGCGTCCTGCTTTGTGAATCCCCTGACGGCATTGGGTATGGTTGAAACGATGCGCCGTGAAGGTTTCAAGGCGCTGATCCACACGGCGGCGGCGTCCAATCTCGGGCAGATGCTCAATCGTGTCTGCCAGAAAGACGGCATTGAACTGATTAATATTGTGCGCAAGCCCGAGCAGGTCGAGCTGCTGAAATCCCAGGGCGCTAAATACATCTGCAATTCCAGCGACGACAGCTTTATGAGCGATCTGACGCGGGCGATTGAGGAGACGGGTGCCTATCTGGCGTTTGACGCTACCGGCGGCGGTGAGCTGGGTAGCCGTATTCTCACTTGTATGGAAAAGGCGGCGCTGAAAGATGTCGAGCTGCCGGGCCCCTACGGCTCCAATACCTTCAAGCAGCTCTACATCTACGGCAGCCTGGATTTGTCGCCGACGATTATCCACCGCAACTTCGGCTTCAGTTGGGGCATTAATGCCTGGCTGCTGACGCCGTTCATTGCCAAGGTCGGACCGGAGCGCGCCGGCGAATTGCGCCAGCGCGTGGCCGATGAGCTGCACAGCACTTTTGCCAGCCACTACAGCGATGAAGTGTCGCTGCTGGATGTATTGCAGGCCGACGTGGTCGCCGAGTACAGCCAGCAGGCCACCGGCAAGAAATACCTGATTAATCCCAGCCTGTAAGCGGCTTCGCGTGCCGGGCCCGGCAGCCCGGTACGCCCTTCCTCACAACACTCAGTCCACAAAGCCTTTTCGTGTGAGCCAGTCATCGCAGACCGCCACTGCGGCGGCGAGCTTGTCGGGCTGACCGAAGTAGTAGTGTGTCGCGCCTTCAATATCGTGACGCTCCTTATTGTCGTGCGCAATGGCGTCGAACAGGCGCTGGGTGTGGCTGGGGGTGCAGGCGTCGTCGGCGGTGTTGCCGACCACCAGTGTCGGCACCGAGATCGACGCCGCGCAGCGCACGCCGTCGGCATTGGAGTCGTCATAGCTCCATTGCGACAGCCAACTGCGCAGGGTGCAGAACCGTGCCAGTCCGACCGGGCCATTGTTCACCACCTGCGGATCGCCTAAATAGCACCAGTTGGGCTTACGCTCATTGGGATCAACGGCCGGGTCAAGCCAGCGCGGGTCGGCCATGGTGCCGTGCACCACAAAACCAAATTCATCGTGTTCGCGTCCCGCCGACTTCAAGGCGGTCAGCTTGTCCTTTACCCAGCCGGTAATGCGCCGGTTTCGGGCGATCTGGGCGGCGCGATAGCGTGCCAGAAAGTCATCACTGTAGGGCGCCTGATTGGGGTTGGCGGGATTGTAGAGATCCAGTTCCGGGTCTTTCTGGTCGGGGTCACTCTCATCCAGAATCGAGGCATCCATCCACTCGGTGAGCGTGTGGGCGCGGCTGACGTGCGCGGCGAGAATCATCAAGCCATCGGCGGGGATGAATTCTTGTATGGTCAGGTCTACCGGGTCACCGGCCGGTGTCTGCCGGATGCTGGGCTGTTCCGCCTGGCTCTGATAGAACAGCGACAGCGAACCGCCGCCGCTCCAGGCCGCCAGAATGACCTTGTCGTAGCCCAGTTCGGTTTTGGCGTGGCGGATGCAGTTGCCCATGTCGATGGCAACCTTCTCCATAATCAGCGCACTGTCATTGCCGGAGTAACGGCTCTGGCAGTAAATCACCGGGAATCCCGCCTTCGCCAGCGCCACCACCATGGGTAGATACTCGCCGCCACCCACCGGGTGCATAAATAAAATCACCGTGTTACAGCGCGGATTGGCGGGCTTCAGGTGATGAGATTTCAGCGCGCCAAAATCCAGCGGCCCGCCGTAGGTTTCTTTGAACGGACTTTTGTCCTGATAAAAGATCAGGTAGGGAATTCGCTCGTAGCTTTTACCGGACGCACTCATTATCGTTTTCCTTGTGTGGTCTTTGTCGGATCTCTATATTGTCAATTTTATTTACAATAAATCAAGATAAAGCTGCCCCGTTTTCGCCCGCATTGGCCTACAATGGGCCATCGTTTTAGGGAGTAAGGCAAACCATGAAAAAACTGGTGGATAAGGAGCAGGACTACCTGATTGGCACCCTGGCCTACGCGCTGTATTGGGTGGACGAAAGCCTGCAGGCCAGTCTTGACGCAGCGGGCTGGGCGCGTATGAACCGCAGCCGTTCGATGATCATGCTTAATGTCACGGCGGGTATTAACCGCCCGGCGGACATTGCCCGCAATCTCGGTGTCAGCCGTCAGGCCATCCACCAGATTTTGCAGGGCATGCGCGATGAGGAAATTCTGGAGCTGGTGGCCGATCCCCGCGACAAACGCGCCAAGATCGTGCAGTTCAGCCCCGCCGCCGATGCCATTCGCCGGGATGCGGAGCGCATTCTGATTGGTATTGAACAGCAGCTTGAAGCGCGTATTGGCAAGACCGCTTACAAGGGATTAAAGCAGGCACTGAACCGCAACTGGGGACCGGTGGCCATTGTTGCGCCGGAGCGCTGAGACCGGTATTGACCATAGCAGAGCGATAATAATAAGGAGTCCATCATGTCGACCATTGCCGTGTTATTCCACAGTGGCTACGGCCATACCGAACGCCTGGCGCAGGTGCTGTTTGAGGCCATTGCGGCTGAACCGGATGTCAGCGCCAGTTTTATTACCATCAATCAAGATGGTGAGATCGGCGACGCTGACTGGAGCCTGCTGGACGGTGCCGATGCCATTGTTTTTGGCTCGCCCACCTATATGGGTGGTGTCTCCTGGCAGTTCAAGCGTGTGGCCGATGCCTCCAGCGGGCGCTGGATGGCGCAGCAATGGAAAGATAAACTCGCCGCCGGATTTACCAACTCGGCCTCCATCAATGGCGATAAGTCGGCCACGCTGAGCTACTTGCATACTTTCGCGATGCAGCACGGCATGCTCTGGGTCGGCACCGGATTGCCCGCTGCCAACACCAAGGCGGCGCAGCGCAATGATGTGAATTATCTCGGGGCGTTTTCCGGACTGATGGCCCAATCACCCGCCGATGCCAGTGTTGAAGAGGGGCCGCTGCCCGGCGATCTGGAGACCGCCAGACTCTTTGCGCGACGCATTGTTGCGCAGTGTCAGCGTCTGGCGGATTAAGAGTAAACGCGGCGGCTTGCTCAGCCGCGGCCGCGTTTATCGAGGCGCTCGGCGCCGAACACGGATTCTTTCTGTGGACGGGTTTTCGCTGTCCAGGCCGCCAGTGCCTCGCGAGCGTGTGCGGCTTCTTCCACCATAATCGCCTCGCCGTTTTCCGCCCGGCAAGTGATCTCAACCTGAATCCCGTTGGGGTCGTACATATACACCGAGTGCACAAAGCCGTGGTCGACCGGCCCCAGGCAGGTTTTACCCGCGGCGTTGAGTTTGTCCTGCCAGGCTTTCAGCGTTTCCAGTGATTCGGTTTCCAGCGCAATGTGCATATCGAAGCTGTCTTTGCGGCCAAAATGTTCGGGTTTGGAAATGCCTGGCTCGTCGAAAAAAGCCAGATAATTGCCGTCAGCCAGCTCAAAAAAGATGTGCAGAAAGTGCCGGTTGCGGCCGAGATTTTCACCAAAGTCGATATCTTCCTCAAAGGCGGCGGCCAGCTTCAGGCCGAGTAAATCCTCGTAAAACCAGCGCGTCTGCTCCGCATCGACACAGCGGTAGGCGGCATGATGGACATTGCCCAGGGGCGTAAGCGGGGTGCTCATGATATTGGCGTCTCTCTTATTATGGGCCGCGTAGCGGCGCGGTTCCGTATGCAAACAAGTCAATATGCTTGACAATAATGCAGCACGTTGATTGACTTGGCAAGAGTCGATCACTGAGGCGGAGAATAATAAAATGACGCCAGTCTGGACCGACATCCGCCAACAGTTGCGGGTGTTTTTAGAGCAGGAAATCTATCCCCGTGAGCCGCTGATGCAGTCGGCGGACCACGACCGTGCCGAGGCGGTGCTGGCTGAGCTGGCGCAAAAAGCCAAGGCGCAGGGCCTGTGGGCCTTCGGGCATCCGCGTGAGCTGGGTGGCATGGGTATGCCGTTTATGGAGTACGTCTACCTGAATGAGGTGATTGGGCGCTCCGAGTTTGCGCAGCGTATTTTTGGCACCTACACGCTGCAGGACTCGATGATGCTCGACCTCTATGCCTCGACGGCGCAGCGCGAAAAATACCTGATGCCGCTGGCCGCAGGCGAGATCAACCCCAGCTTTGCGATGACCGAGCCGGGAGTCTCCAGCTCCGACCCCACGCAAATCGAAACCACCGCGGTGCTCGACGGTGACCACTGGGTGATTAATGGCCGCAAGTGGTTCACCACCGGCGCCAATATTGCCGCCTACACCACGGTGATGTGTCGCACCGAGCCCGATGCCCCGGCGCACAGCGCCTTCAGTATGATTCTCGTGCCGATGGGCACACCGGGCTATCGTCTGCTGCGGGAGACCCCGGTGTTGGGAATTAACGGCGGCCACTTCGAGGCGGAATACGACAATGTGCGGGTGCCCGCTGACCACCTGCTGGGCGGTCGTGGCGAGGGCTTTCTCATCGCCCAGAAGCGTCTCGGGCCGGGGCGCATTTTCCATTGCATGCGCTGGTTGGGACAGGCCCAGCGGGCCTTTGATCTGATGTGCGAGCGACTGCAGCAGCGTCGCGCCTTTGGCTCTCCGCTGGCCGACAAACAATTGTTGCAACAACACGTCTTCGACAGCTTTCAGGAAATCCAGGCCTGTCGCCAGCTCACCTTGCACGCGGCGCGCTGCATCGACAGTGGCGACGATGCGCGGGTGGAGATTGCTGCCATCAAAGTGGCGGGCGCGCGCATGCTGCACAACGTCATCGACCGCGCGATTCAGGTTCACGGCGCCGAGGGCCTGACTGACGACACGCCGCTGAGCCGCATGTATCGGCACGCCCGCGAGGCGCGCATTTACGATGGCCCCGATGAAGTGCATATCCAGTCGCTGGCCAAACGCGTGCTCAAACGCTATGCCCGCGGCGAGGGCTGGGACTTTGGCGAGCGCGATGCGGAGCTGATGTCGTGAATGCCGTCAGCGAGATGCTCGGCGAGGTATTGGCCGACGAAGGCGGCTATCACTGCAGGGTTCAATCTATTCGCCCGCTGACCGGTGGTGCGGCGGCGCAGATCTTCGCGGTGGATGCACTGCTGGATGGCGAACCCGCTCCGCTGATTCTGCGCTGTGGTGACGAGACCAGCCAGTTCGGTAACGCCCTGCAAAAGCGCCAGGAAGCCGAGGTGATTCGCGCGGCCTTTGCGGCCGGCTTACCGGTGCCGGAGGTCTTGGCGATCACGCCGGAGTGCGGCGACGTTGGAGCGGGTTTTGTGATGCGCCGCCTCGGCGGTGAGTCGCTGCCCAAGCGCATCCTCACGCTGCCCGAGCTGGCCACTGCCCGCGAGCGGCTGGCCCGCCAGTGCGGCGAGGTCCTCGCGCGGCTCCACGCGATGCCCATTGCGGGTTTGCCCTTGCCACGCTTTTCGGTAGCCGAAGACCTCGCCCGCTACCGGCAGCGCTACCGTGAATTTGATGAGCCGATCCCGATTTTCGAGCTGGCTTTTGCCTGGCTGGCGGCCAACCCGCCCCGATCTCGTCCTCCGGCGCCAGTACATGGGGATTTCCGTAACGGCAATATTCTGGTCGACGAGCAGGGACTCAGCGGCGTGCTGGACTGGGAGCTGGCGCATATCGGCAACCCGGTGGAAGACCTCGGCTGGCTGTGTGTGAACTCCTGGCGTTTTGCGCAGGTGGACCAGCCGGTCGGCGGCTTTGGCAGCAAAGCCGATTTGCTGGCGGCCTATAACACTGGGCAAGCAACGCCGGTCACCGACGATGAACTGGCCTATTGGGAAATCTTCGGGGTGCTGAAGTGGGGGGTGCTGTGCCTGTACCAGTGCGCCGTTCACCTCAGTGGCCAGCAGGTGTCGGTGGAGCGCGCGGCGATTGGGCGCCGGATTTCCGAGTGTGAAGTGGATCTTATCCGATTGATTGAGGAGCGCACATGAGCAGCGACTACCCCAGTGGCGAGCAGCTTTGCGCCGCCATCGACGGCTTTCTGCGAGACCGCGTACTGCCTGCTATCGACGATCCTAGTCTGCAATATGGTCTGCGGGTTTGCCTGCACAGTTTGGGTATTGTGCAGCGCCAACTGGCGCAGGGCGAGGCGGTGACGGCGCGCGAGCGCGACGGCTTGCAACGGCTGCTGGGCAATACTGAAGAACAAGCGCTGCGCACACTGCGACGCTCACTTTGTGCGTTGATCGCTCGCGGCGAGGTCGATATTGGCGACCGGCGCCTGTTATGGGCATTGCAGGACATTGCCGCGGCAAAACTGGCGGTCGACAATCCCAAGTATCGCCCCGTGCCGGTCTCGGGGAACAACAATAATGCATAAGAAATTCCAAGGAGTGTCACCGTGAGCAGCTTATTCAGCAGTTTCAACGACTATCTGCCCTTCCACGCCGCACGGCGGGGCGATAAGCCGATGATGAAAGATGATCGCAAGGATCTGAGCTTTGGCGAGGTGCATGCGCATGTTGAACGCATCGCGGCGGCGCTGCAGCGCGATGGTCTGAAGAAGGGCGACCGCATTGCCATTCTGGCGAAGAACTCGGTCGACAATCTGAGTGTGTTTATGGGCTGTGCCCGTGCCGGGGTGATTCCGGTGGGGGTCAACTACCGTCTGGCCCCCGGCGAAGTGGCTTACATTGCTGCTGATGCGGGTGTGAAAAAGCTGTTTCTCGACGCCGAGTTTGCCCCGCTATGTGAAGGCTGCGGCGAGTTGCCGCGCGTCATGCTGGATGGCGATGGTGACGGCCCATCGCTGGCGCAGTGGTGCGAGGGCGCCGGGCAGGCCAGCGCGGTGACGATCGCTGGTGACGATATTCTGTTTCATATGTATACCAGCGGCACCACGGGACATCCCAAGGGGGTGCTGATCAGCCACGGCAATGTCCTGCTCAACAGCTACCAGTCGCCGATGAGTACCGGCATCTGGCCCTGTGAAGAGGACCGCTCACTGGTGATCGCCCCTACCTTCCATGCGGTGGGTCTGGTCGGCGCCATGCTGGGGGTAATCTACGGGTCGTCGATGGTGATTCATCGCGACTACGACCCGGTGGGTATGATCGAGACCCTGGCGAACGAGCGCATCACCACCGTGGCCGTGATTCCGGTGATGCTGCAATTCTCGCTGGCGATGGTGCCGGATATGAGCGGCTACGATTTCTCGGCGCTGAAAACAATCAACTACGGCGGCTCGCCGATCTCCGAATCGCTGCTGCGCCAGTGTATTGAGGTGTTCGATTGCGACTTCGTGCAGGGCTATGGTCAGACTGAAGCTACCATGGCGTTGACCTTCCTGACCGCGGGCGATCACCGCCGAGCGCTGGCGGGGCAGCCGGGACTACTGCGTTCCTGCGGTCGCGCGGTGTTTGGCACCGAGCTGAAAATCGTCAATACCGAAGGACAGGAATGTGCGCCCGGTGAAGTGGGTGAAGTGCTGGCGCGTGGGCCACAGCTCATGCAGGGCTACTGGCAGCGTCCCGAGGCGACCGCCGAAACCATTGTCGATGGTTGGTTACACACCGGCGATGCGGGCATCTTCGACGACGATGGCTATCTGTATATTCAGGACCGGGTCAAAGACATGATTATTTCCGGCGGCGAGAACATCTATCCGGCGGAGATCGAGAACCTGCTGATGAGTCATCCCGATATTGCCGATGTGGCGGTGATTGGTCGCGCCGATGAGCGCTGGGGCGAGGTGCCCATGGCGGTGGTGGTGAAGGGCGGAGAGAGCCTGCCGTCGGTCGATGAGCTGGTGACGTTCTGCCACGGCCGCATTGCCAACTTCAAAATTCCCAAACACATTCACGAAGTGCCCGCGCTGCCTCGCAACCCCTCGGGCAAAATCCTCAAAAAAGATCTGCGCGCGCAGCTCGCCAATGTGGATCACAGTGAGACAGCACAGGCCTGAACGGGAGCGTTAGCATGCAAAAGTCTGCGATCGATAAGGATTATCTGACGATGCCCCGTCGCCCCAGCGGCGACCTGAAGCATATTCCCGGCGACGACGGTGCCTTGCCGGTTCTCGGCGATACGGTGCGTTTTCTGACCGACTACCTCGGCATGTCGATGGAGAAGTACCAGCGTTACGGGCGGATTTTCCGCAACCGCGCCATGTTGCAGCACACCGTCGCACTGGTCGGTCCTGAGGCCAATGAGTTGGTGCTGAAAGACAGCGAGCGCTTGTTCTCCAGCAAGAAGGCCTGGGACCCCTTCCTCGACCGGCTGTTTCCCAACGGCTTGATGCTGATGGACTTTGCCGACCACAAGGTGAACCGCCGTATTCTGCAGGGCGCCTTCAAAAAAGACGTGCTGGCCAGTTACGTGGATACCATGAACGGCATGATCGGGCAGCGCCTGTCGCAGCAAACCGTCGAGGAAACCCTCAGTTTTCAGGCGCTGGCCAAATCCATGTTGCTGGATGTGGCGGCTCAGGTGTTTATGGGGGTGGCGATCGGTGATGAGGCCCAGCGCCTGAATCGCGCCTTCGTACATGCCATGGAGGCTTCGCTGGCGGTGGTGAAATTGCCGATTCCAGGCACTACCTGGAAGAAGGGCTTGGATGGTCGCCGGGTGCTCGAACAGTTTGTGGAAAAACACATCGCCAGCAAGCGCCAGTCGCCGGGGCCTGATTTCTTCTCCCAGTTCTGTCAGGCCCGGGATGAAGACGGCAATATGCTCAGCGATGAGGCGGTGCGCGACCACGTGATCTTCCTGCTGTTTGCCGCCCACGACACCACCACCAGTACCCTGTGCTCAATGATTTACCTGCTGGCGAAGCACCCGGAGTGGCAGGATCGACTCTGGAACGAGATACAGGCGCTGGATACCGATGCGCCGGACTTCGATCAACTGGCGGAACTGCCGCTGTCACAGTACGCCATGCAGGAAACCCTGCGGATGTACCCGCCGGTGCCGGTTATCCCTCGGCGTACGGTGCGTGAAACCGAGATCTTTGGCTATCGCATTCCCGCCAATACCTCGGTGGGGGTGTCGCCGCTGATGACCCACTATTTAGAAGAGTGGTGGACCGAACCCCGCAAGTTCGATCCCGAGCGTTTTGCGCCGGAACGCGCCGAGCACAAGCGGCATTTTTATCAGTGGCTGCCTTTTGGCGGGGGAAGTCACAAATGCATCGGTCTGAACTTTGCCGAAATTCAGGTGAAGATTGTGCTGTTCCATCTGCTCAAGCACTTCCGCATTGAGGTAGCGCCGGATTACGTCATGCCTTACAACCCGGTGCCGATCTCTTTTCCCACCGACGGTTTGCCGGTGCGCTTTCGCCGTCGTTAGACGGGTCTGCGTTCGGGGTCAGTCTGCCTCAATGAGATGCCGGCTGACCCAGAGCACTTCTTCCTCAATACTGCCCGCACGGGGTAAGTGGCCAATCTGGGTTTCTGCCACGCCGATGGCGATCAGCAGTCTGGCGCGGCGGTGGGCTTCAGTGTCGCTGTGCCCCAGTGCCCTGAATTGTTCACAGAGAAAATCCATGAGCAGGCGGTCGGCGCGAGCGACCGCCTCCGCTACCGCGGGCTCCTGTCGCGCCCAGTCGCGCATCACTGCATCCATGCGCATAAAGTTGCCACTCAGCCAGAACTGAATTGTCGACTGAAAGGTGTCGCGGGGATTGTGGTTGCTGGCCTGCTCGATGCGCTGGTGAATACTCTCGTGAAACACCCCTGACCAGGCGTCGACCAGAGCGCTGATCAGCGCCTGCCGGTTTTTGAAATGCCAGTAAAAGCTGCCTTTGGATACCTGCAGTGCCTCGCAGAGGGCATCGATGGTGAGGGCTTTGACTGAGCCGGTTTCCGCTAGCAGCTCCAGCGCGGCATTAATGAAGTCCTCGCGACTTCGTCGGCCTGTGTCCGCCATAAAGTGTCATCCAATTTAGTCAAATATATTGACAATAATAAAACCGTACCATACGGTATGGTATAGAAATACTGCCGTACCAAAATAATCAATAACAATGAGTCAGGGCAATGTTTTTTCAGCAATTGGGCGCACAACTCGCCCCGTATTATCTGCACATCAAATTTCTGCACCTGAGCTTTGCCGTGCTCTGGCTGGGCAGTACCGCAGTGGCTTACCTCAATTATCTGGTGCCGGTGATGCGCGCCTGGCAGCGCGATCCGCGCAATCCCGAGCGCATTGCTCAGCGCAATCTGGCGATGGAGCGCTTCGATCACGGTGTGCTGATTGAACACGCGGCCTTCCCGCTGCTGCTGTTAAGCGGACTGGCGCTGCTCAGTGTCGGCGCCTGGGGGCCACAGCATTACTGGTTGGCGTTGAAGTTGTGCATTGTGGTGCTGGTGTTTCTGCCCATTGAGATTGTCGATTACTGGCTGTCGCATTTTGGCGGTAACAAACGGCAGATCCGTCTCAGTGGCCGAGCTGATGCGGCCCGGCGCTATGAGCAGGTCCTGCACCAGCACTGGTGGTTTTTGATTGTGACCACGCCGCTGATTTCCGTGACCGGCCTGCTGGTGCTGTACCTCGCCGTCGTCAAACCCCTGTAAATCGTGGAGAGAAGTTGAGAATGGATGCGCTCGCTCATGTTAAGCCCTTTCAGGTTGATACCCCCCGGCTGCTCAAGATTGCTGCCGCCATGGGGCTGTATCTGCTGATTGTCATCTGGCCCTGCTTTATCTGGCTGCGGCACTGGCTGGCAGACGATGCCTCGCCGGGATCGCCGACAGCGCTGGGCGCCGTGCTGCTCGTCGCGCTGTTGCTTGCGGCGTATGCCTTTGTCGTGATGAAGCGGCTCTGTCTGCCGCGACAGTAAACGGATTTCGATTCCACCCATTCGACATCAGGTGAAACAATAATGAAAAAAGCCATCACCGCCCTTGTCATTGCGCTGGCTGTTCCCGCTCAGGCGCAGACCGTCAGCCAGGCAAACAGCCCGCGACCGGCGTATCTGGAAGAGGTGATTGTCACCGCCCAGAAACGATCGGAATCGATTCAGGATGTGCCGATCGCGGTGTCAGTCCTCAGTGCCGAGCGCATGAAGAACTCCGCGGTCACCTCCTTTGAGGACATCTCGCTGGCAAGCCCCAACACCGAGATCAATATGACGCCGGGCTATGTGCAGGTGGGCATGCGCGGTCTGAACTCGCCGATTAACGACGGCATGGAGCAGGCGGTGGGCGTGTATGTGGACGGTATCTACTACGGGAAAACGGCGTTCCTGCAAGACGCGTTTCTGGATATCAGCCGGGTGGAAATGCTCAAGGGGCCGCAGGGGACCCTGTTTGGCAAGAACACCGTGGCGGGGGCGATCAGCATCAGCACCGCCAATCCGGAGAACGAGTGGGCGGCCAGCGCGATGATCGGTGGGGGGCAGTTCAATGGTGAGCATTACGAGTTGATGCTCAACGCGCCCTTAATCGAAGACCGGCTCGCGCTGCGTATCGCCGCCACGCGGCAGCGACAGGACGGCTATGTGCGCAATACGCTGCGGGGCAGCAGCGAAAAACGGGTCGATAAAGAAGGTCTGCGTGCCAAGTTGCTGTTCACGCCAACAGATCGGTTGTCGGCGGTGCTCACCTATTATCAGGGCGAATCCCGCGATTCGGGTCAGGGCTGGGAGCCTTTCTTGCTGACGGGCGCTGCGGAATTTCTCCACGGCCGCTTTGATCCCACGCTGGAGACCGATTTTGATTATCGCAGCCATGCCGATGCGCCCAATCAAAGTCGCAGTGATACCGAGGTCGTCAATCTGGAGGTGAATTGGGATGTGGGTGAGCACACACTGACCCTGATTGGCAGCGATGCCCGCGCCGATGAATGGCTGTATCTGGATGCCGATACCGCATCGGCGCCGATTGCCGACTGGGGGCGTCGCACCGACTACAACCAGCAAATGCTGGAGCTGCGCTTGAGCAGCCCGCCGGGTCGACTGGAATATCTGCTTGGCGCCTTTGCCTACCGCTCGGAGAATAATCTGCGTGGCGAACTGCGGATGTTGCCCGAGGGGCCGCTGGACGATCTGGTGGTGCCGTTGCTGGGTATCGATCTGCTCGACACGCTGCTCAACGACTTGCTGGGCCCCGTCACTAATCCGATTGAAGATCTGCTCTACGGGGTGCTCAGCGATGCATTGTTCCAGCGCTTTGATCAGCGCACCGAATCGCTGGCGCTGTTCTCTCAGTTCACTTGGAAAGTGACCGACCGCCTTAGCCTGATTGCCGGTTTGCGCGCTTCTGAGGAAGAGAAGCAGGTCTTGCTGGATCAGAATTACGAGGAAACAGGTCTGCTGCTGACGGCCGCCTTCGGCGTTACCGAATACACGCTGGACGATAGCCGCAAGGAGTCGACGCTGGTGCCGAAGCTGTCGGTGAAATATGAGTTGGGCGACGACTTGCTCTACGCCAGCTATGCCGAGAGCTTCAAGGCCGGTGGCTATAATCCGCTGGCGCGCACCGCAGAGGAGTCGGGGTTTGAAGAGGAGAGCGCCAAAGCGCTTGAGCTGGGTTACAAGCTAACCGGCTGGGATGGCATGCTCACCCTGAACGCGGCGCTGTACCGCACCGAGTTCAGTGATATGCAGATTCAGGCCTTTATCGGCAACGGCTTCATTGTGAGTAATGCTGCCGAGGCGACGACGCAAGGGGCCGAGTTTGACCTGAGCTTTCGTCCGGCGGAGGGCACCTCGCTCTATGCCAGTTGGGGTTACAGCGATGCACGCTTCGACACCTTCAAAGATGGTCCGTGCACCGCGGCCAACGGCGGCGACTTCTGCGATTTGAGTGGCTCGCGCCTGCCCCGCGCTCCCAAGTACAGTGCGACCCTGGGGGGGCAATACCGCGATCCCGCTATGGCGGGATTCAGTGGCGCTGATGCTCGGCGCCGATGTGAACTGGCGGGACGATATTCTGTTTGATCTGGATGCCGATCCACTGGACAGTCAGGACGGCTACTTTATGGTGAACCTGCACGCCGGGCTGGTTGATCCCGACGGCCGCTGGCAGTTGATGGCCCATGTGAAAAATCTGGAAAACAAAACCATCCGCCACTTCGCCGCCGATATGCCCATTTTCAGTGGTTCCCACATGGGCTTTCTGTTGCCGCCGAGAACGGTATCGGCCGAGCTGCGTTTGAACCTGTAGCGGGCTACAAATCGCGGCCGTTGATATAGGCCTGCTCGGAAATGTGGTGGTAGTTCTTGGCGTTTTCCATGAATTGCTTCCAGCTGGCATACACGCGGCCGGTAAGCTCATCGGTTTGCGACAGCTCTTCCAGATAGGCATCCGAGGTGCTGTGCAACGCCCGCATGACGTCGTCCGGCAACTGGCGAAGCTGCACGCCGTGTTTGTCGACGAGTTCGTTCAGCGCGTGATTGTTGCGCGCCGTGTATTCGTCGAGCATATCGGCATTGGCGTAGCGTGCGGCCACTTCCACAATGGCCTGCAAGTCATCGGGCAAGGCCTCGTAGGCTGATTTGTTGATGATCAGCTCCAGCGTGGAGCCGGGCTCATGCCAGCCGGGGTAGTAGTAATAGCGCGCGACCTCATGGAAGCCAAAGGCCAGATCGTTGAAGGGGGCCACCCACTCGGTGGCATCGATCACGCCCGTCTGCAGTGAGGTGTACAGCTCGCCGCCGGGCAGGGTGACCGAGGTGCCTCCCAGACGGTTCAGTACTTCGCCGCCGGAGCCGGGGATGCGCATTTTCAGGCCTTTCAAATCGGCAACGCTGTTGATCTCTTTGTTAAACCAGCCGGCCATTTGTACGCCGGTGTTGCCACCGGCAAAGGGCACGAGATTGAAGGGCGCATAGGCTTCCCGCCACAGTTCAATGCCGCCACCGTGGTACAGCCAGCCGTTCATTTCCTGCGCGGTCATACCAAACGGCGCGGTCGTGAAAAAGATGGAGGAGGGCAGCTTACCCTTCCAATAATAGGCCGCGCCGTGCCCGGCTTGCACGCTGCCCGCCGACACCGCATCGAATACGCCCAGCGCGGGCACCAATTCTCCCGCGCCATACACGGTAATTTGCAGGCGACCCTTGCTCATGCGATTCACCACCTGGGCAAATTTTTCCGGGGCGGTCCCCAGTCCCGGAAAGTTCTTCGGCCAGGTGGTCACCAGTTTCCAGTGATAGACGCGTTCCTGGCCGCTGGCGGTAGCGCGTTGATCGTTCTGGGGCAGGTAATGGCGGCCGCGCTCGCCCACGTAGAGCCAGCTCATGGTCACCAGTGCGGCGACCAGCGCGAGAATAATCAGCGGTGTGTACGAGCGCGATGATGCGGTCACGGGATTTCCCTTTTTATTGTTGTGCCCCGGCCTGTGCGGCGGGGCTTAAAGTAATTGCAGATTCGCGTATTGCAGCACCAGCCACTTGCTGCCTTCGTCCTCAAAATTGACCTGAACGCGAGCGCTGGGACCCTGGCCTTCAAAACTGAGTACGGTGCCGGCACCAAAGATGCTATGCAGCACCCGCTGGCCCAGAGCGATGCCGCAATCGGCGGCGGCCTGAGCGGCGATATTGCTGCTGGCAAAGCTGCTGGGCCGGGTCACGGTGTTGTTCAGGCGCACTTCGTTAATCAGCTCGTTGGGGATTTCGCGAATGAAACGCGACAGGCTGTTGAAGTTCTCCTGACCGTGCAGTCGACGCGATTCCGCATAGCTCAGGAACAGTTGCTGTTCGGCGCGGGTAATGCCCACATAGGCTAGCCGCCGCTCTTCCTCAAGTCGCTCCGGGTCGTCCATCGACATTTTGTGGGGGAACAGGTTTTCCTCCACGCCGACCATAAATACGATCGGAAACTCCAGCCCCTTGGCGGAGTGCAGTGTCATCAACTGAATGCTGTCTTCGTGCTCGTCGGCCTGCTGCTCACCGGCGTCCAGTGCGGCGCGGTCGAGGAATTCCCGCAGCGGATCGGCGTCGGGATCTTCCGGCACAAAGCTGCGCGCGGCGCTGACCAGTTCCTGCAGGTTTTCCACCCGCGCCTGGCCTTTCTCGCCTTTTTCCTTCTGATGAAACTCGATCAGCCCGGAGTGCTCCACCACGTAGTCGACGGCGCTATCCAGTTCCATGTCGCGGGTCTGCTCGGCGAGGTCTTCCACCAGTGACAGGAAGCCGCGCAGTGCATTACCCGCACGGGCGGTAAGCGCGCCGTTTTCAATCATTGCCAACGCCGATTTCCACAGTGACTGCTGGTGGTCGCGAGCATACTCGCGCAGCATTTCCACCGTGCGGTTGCCAATACCGCGAGTGGGCGTATTGATGACGCGCTCCACGGCGGTGTCGTCGTCGCGCAGGGCAATCAGGCGCAGATAGGCCAGCGCGTTTTTAATCTCCAGTCGATCGTAGAAACGTTGGCCGCCGTAAATGCGGTAAGGCAGCCCGGTGCGAATCAGCGCTTCTTCCAATACCCGCGATTGGGCGTTACTGCGGTACAGAATGCCGATATCGGCGCGGCGATAATCCTGGCGCAGCAACTCGTCGATGCGGTCGGTGACAAAGCGCGCCTCGTCCTGCTCGTTAAAGGCGGCGAACAGAGTGATCAAATCGCCGTCGTCGCCGCTGGTCCACAGCTCTTTGCCGAGCCGCTGGCTGTTGTTCTGAATCACCGCATTGGCGGCGCTGAGAATGGTGCCGGTGGAGCGGTAGTTCTGCTCCAAGCGAATAATGCGGGTGTCGGGAATGTCTTTGGAGAACTGCTGGATATTCTCAATGCGCGCACCGCGCCAGCCGTAAATCGACTGGTCATCGTCGCCCACCGCAGTAATCCCCATGCCATTGCTCACCAGCAGGCGCAGCCAGGCATATTGCACGGCGTTGGTATCCTGAAACTCGTCCACCAGCACATGCTTGAAGCGCTGCTGGTAGTGGTCCAGTACGGCGGGGTTATCGCGCCACAGCTCCAGGGCGCGCAGCAACAGTTCGGCAAAATCGATGACGCCTTGCTGTTGGCAGATTTCTTCATAGCGGCGGTATACCCGCAGCATGGTCTTCAGATACAGGTCGCCGCCGTAGTCGTCGATGTGGGCGCTGCGGCGGCCTTCGTCTTTGTGGCCGTTAATAAAATAGGCTGACTGGCGCGGCGGCCAGCGGGAGTCGTCCAGCTCCAGCTCGCGGTGAATGCGCTTGAGCATGCGTAGCTGGTCATCGCTGTCGAGAATCTGGAAATTGTCCGGCAGCTTGGCTTCGCGGGCGTGAGCCTTCAACAGCCGGTGCGCCAGCCCGTGAAAAGTGCCCACCCACATGCCGCCGCGCAACTGGGTGCCCAGCAGTTCTTCGATACGGCCGCGCATTTCCCGCGCCGCCTTGTTGGTAAAGGTCACCGCCATAATGCTGTAGGGCGACAGGCCTTCCACCTGAATTTTCCAGGCGATGCGGTGCACCAGCACGCGGGTTTTGCCACTGCCTGCGCCCGCCAGTACCAGGGTGCCGGGGCTGTCGGAGGTGACGGCGTCGCGCTGTGCGTCGTTGAGTGAGTCGAGAATATGAGAGACGTCCATGGGCGGCTATTCTATCGGGAATGGCCGACGCTGGCACCTGACTCTCGCGTTGCTATGGACTGACGGCGACAGGCTCAATCGACACCGGCGTGCCGTTCAGGCGGGGCACGCGGGAAAGGGGGTCGACGTCGGCATTGGAGACCAGCAGATTGCGATTCACGCCGCCGTGGTGGCGACTGCTGCCACGGCCGGGATTAAAGGTGCGATAGCCCCAACCATGCTCCATGACCGCGACCCCGCTGCGCACCTCATCCGACAGTTTGAGCTGAGCTTCGATACTGCCGCTGGCTGAGCGCAGCGTTACTTTCTGGCCGTCGAACAAGTGAAGTGTCTCGCCCTGCTGGCGATTAATCTCTACGGTGCTGCCGGTCATTTCCCGCGAATGCATGCCGTCCATGCTGGTTTCGATGGACCAGGAATTCATCATTTTCATGCGGCGGCGGGAAATGAGCTGAAAAGGCTGCGACGGATCGCGCGCGGTAGATTCAGTGAGGCGTTGCTGCAACACGTCCACAAACGTGGCGGGTGCCAGATCGACGCGGCGATTCTGTTCCCGCAATTTGCCAAACAGTCGGCCGAATTCCGGACGCTGTGCCGGATCGCCAATGCCGTGGGGCGCTTCGACAATATCGCGCCAGCGAAGCTGCGGGTTATCGCGTATCAGCATTCTCGCCATCAGCATTGGATTGAGTGTCAGTTGGGGCTTGCCACTCCACGCCGCCAGCCGTGTACTGGCGGCGATCAGCGGATTCAGCCAACGCTTGCCCGGTATCAGTGGCTTGTTCATCGCCAGTGTCAGGTCGCGCAGAAACTCCCATTCGTAGCGCATGCCGGTGGGGGGCGATACGGCCGCGCGGCTGAGCTGTGCCCGCGGACTGGGGCTGAGCGCCTGAATCAAGGGATTGATCTCTGTGCGTTCCAGAAAATGGTCGCCGGGAATCAGCCAGTCAGCATGGCGGTGGCTCTCGCGCTGGAACTGATCGATTACCACCAGGCAGTCCAGTTGCGCCAGCGCCGCATCGAGTTTATTGCCGTCGGGACCGGAGACCACCGGGTTGCCGCTATTAATAATCAGGGCGCGAATCTGTCCGGGCCCCGGTGTGGTGATCTCATCGGGCAGCTCCGCCAGACTGTGAGCGCCGGCCACATTTTTGTTGCCGCGCACACGGCTGATGGCGTCGGAGTGGGGGAACAGGGTGTCGCCCACATCCAGCAAATCGAGAACACCGCTGACGTAATACAGCCCGCCCTCGGTTTCGACACGCCCGGTGATGTAGTTCAGCACTTGCACCAGCCACAGGGCCAGCACGCCATTGCGTCCCTGACTCACCCCGGTACGGGCGATAGCCATGGCGCTGGGCGCGCGGGCAAAGTCGCGGGCCAGCGTTTCGATCTCGCTAAGCGGCACATCACAGCAGGCGCTGAGCTGATTCAGGTCTGCCGTCGCCGCAATTGCCCGTACAGTGTCCAGCCCTTCGAGCAGGTCGGCATGCTGGGGATTGCGCCAGCCGTTCTCCAGAATCAGTTTGATCATGGCCAGCACCAGTGCCCAGTCGCTCTCCGGCAACGGGGCAATATGCCGACTCGCCTTCGCCGCGCATTCAGTGCGGCGCGGGTCTACGACCACCAGCTCGGCGCCGGCGGCTTTGCGGGCCAGTACTCGCTTCCAGCCGTCTGGTGAATAGCCGATCCAGCACATGGTACTGATCTGCGGATTGGTGCCGATTAACAGAAAATAGTCGCAGTGATCGATGTCTGCCTGAAGGCTCACCCAGGCATTGCCGTACATCGCGTCGGACGCAACATGCAAGGCATTCTGGTCGACCGAGCCCACCCAGAAACGGCTTTCGGTGCCAATGGCGTCCAGCAGCATCGTGTGAAACAGCGCGCTGCCAAAGTTGAAACCGTTCGGATTACCGGTGTAGCTGCCAATGGCATTGGGGCCGTGTTCGTCGATCAGACGGTTAAAGCGGGTGGCGATATCGGCAATTGCCTCGTCGTAGCTGGCGGCAACATAGCGGTCGCCGACCCGTTTCATGGGTGTGGTAATGCGGTCGGGGTGGCGGAGTGACAGGTGCGATTTGGCGCCCTTGATACAGTAGTCCCGCCAGCTATAGGGGTTGTCTTTATCCGGCTCGACTTTCAGCACGCGGTTGTTGTCGGTGGTGACCGTCAGCCCGCAGCCCTGCTCGCAAATGCCGCAGACCGTATGGCAGGTTTTCATCGTCAGTTCCCGTTGTTGTTATTACTGTTGTTATTAAGTAAGGGCAGATGAGATGACCATACTAGGTAGGCTTGCAAAAGATGTCAAAAAGAAACTATTTCTTAAAGGAAATAAAAAGAGCCTGTGACCCGCAGCCACCCCGGCGCGTTTGCATAGGGTACAATCGGCCCATATTCGCCAGCCTGAGTGTGCCGTGAGACCCCGAAACATCATTCGCGCCATCGAGACCAACCGCGAAGCCATGCGCCGCAGCGAGCGCAAGGTGGCGGACTACATCCTCGCTAATCGTCGCGAGGTGATTCATATGCGCATTGTCGACCTGGCGCAGGAAGCCCATGTCAGCGAGCCGACGGTGGTGCGTTTCTGCCGGGCGGTGGGCTGCGACGGCTTTCAGAACTTCAAAGTGGCGCTGGCCCAGCACGTGGCCCACAGCGGCGAGTATGCGGCGGTGGACTACCGCGACGACGACAGCGCCCGCCAATACACCTTCAAAGTGTTCGACGCCACGATGGAAGCGCTCAAGCGCGTGCGCGACAGCATTGAGGTCGACGCCATCGAGAAAGCGGTGGAATTGCTGGGCAATGCCCGGCGGGTGGAGTTCTACGGTTTTGGTGCCTCGGCGGCGGTGGCCCACGACGCCCAGCACAACTTCTTCCGCCTGCAAATCAGCGCCAGCGTATATGCCGATCCGCACGTGCAGGCGATGTCGGCCATGTCGCTGCACGCCGACGACGTGGTGGTGGCGATTTCCCAATCCGGACGCACCCGCTCACTGCTGGACGTGATCAAGCTCGCCCAGAACAGCGGCGCCCCGGTAATCGCGCTGGCTCCCAGTGGCAGCCCCATCGCCGAGATCAGCGATCTGCCGATTTACATCGACGTCGACAACGACAAAGGCGCCTACACGCCGCTGCCTTCGCGGTTGGCGCATATGACCGTGCTGGATATTCTGGCGGTAGGCATCTCGGCCAGCAAAGCCGGGCTGCGGGAACATCTGGACAGTATTGAGCAGGGCCTGCAGTCGCTTCGGCTGGAGGGGCCGGAATAAGAACTACTCACCTAAACGGGGTTGTTGGTGGGCGGAATTGCAAGGCGCCGGATTTACAAGAGGTCTTCTTCGGCACGGAGAGTTAGTACTTCGTATCCGGTCGCGGTAACGGCAACGGTATGCTCCCACTGTGCTGATAGCTTTCTGTCACGGGTAACGACTGTCCAGCCATCTTTTTTGACTTTCACTTTTGCCTGTCCCTGATTGATCATCGGTTCGACGGTGAAGGTCATGCCTTCTTTCAAAACGAGCCCTCGCCCGGGTTGACCAACATGGAGAACTTGTGGCTCTTCGTGCATTTCCCGGCCAATGCCGTGGCCGCAATACTCCCGAACCACAGAGTAACCCTGCTTTTCCGCATAACTTTGAATGGCGTGACCAATATCACCGAGAGTGGCGCCGGGTTTGACGGTCTGGATGCCCTTCCACATTGCCTGGTAGGTTTTGTCGACGAGCTGGCGAGCGAGAGGGTGTACCTCTCCGATCAGGTACATCTTGCTGGAATCGGCAATGAACCCTCCCTGCTCAAGTGTGATATCCACATTTACGATATCGCCTGAGCGCAATTTTTGTGTCGCGGAGGGAATGCCGTGACAGACCACCTGATTTACTGACGTATTCAACACATAAGGGTAATTGTATTGGCCTTTACTGGCGGGACGGGCGTCTAGCTGATCGACAATGTAGCGTTCAGCGAGATGGTTGATGTCCATGGTAGAAATGCCTACCTGCATATATTGGTCGAGGTGGGCGAATACGGCGGCGAGTTTGCGGCCGGATTCACGCATTATCTGCAGTTCATCTGTATTTTTTATCGTCAGTTCAGACACTGACAGGCTGCCTAATATCAACGTTGGCCTGTTGCATTTGCTCGCGCATGAGCTCCGAAAAGGTTTTGTCCGGATGGCTTTCCGCCAGCATACCGACCTTTATCCAGAACTCGGCCTGTGCATTGATTGAGCGAACCATGACCGCACTGGCCTTGCGGATGTCCTCGTGCAGCTCGTCATTAATTTTTACGATACCCATAACGCTCTCGAATATACGATTCGTATATGGATCATATACTGCTCTGTGGTTGGAGAACAAGGGCTTGCTTGCCAGCCACCATCAGTTTCTGCGCTGGCGATGCTTCCACCGTTTGTAGTAATGCAGCCCGCCGGTGACGGCCAGCCAGGTGAGGACGATGCCGCAGAACAGGGTGAGCAGGCGGTAGATGGCGTTCATGCCGAAGCCGGAGTGCAGGGGGTAAAGCTGGTTGATAAGGCGTCGCTCGACGGCCATTTGGTCTGAGCGCTCAGTGCGGCGTAATTCGCCGTTGTGGGTATTGAGCCAGACGGTGCTGCGGCCGTTGAGGTGCCACTCGCCGTTGAGGCGAACGCGCACTTTCAGACTGGGCGCGCCTTGTTCCTCACTGAGGGTGATGTACGTGGGCCAGCTATCGGGAAGCTGTTGCTGGATGTGCAGATAGCCCTCGGCAATGGCGTTGTCGGCGGACGCGGGAGCAGGTGTATTGGCGGGGAATACGGCGCCGGGGGGCAGCAGCGGGAAAATCAGTTTTTGCCACAGCATCAGGCTACCGGTCAGCAGAATCAGCAGCATTAACGGGCTGGTCAGCGCCCCGGAGTGGCGGTGGTATTGCAGCCATTGGGACGGGCGGATTTTTTTAGGGAATACCCAGCGCCAGCGAAAGGCTCTGCGCCCCGGCCACCACAGAATAAGCCCGCTGATACACAGGAATAAGGCCAGGATACCGCTGATGAGCAGCAGGGCTTCCCCGAACTCGCCGCTGAGCAGATCGACATGCAGTTCGCGGATAAACGCCATGAGCTCCAGAAACCACAGTCGCTCGACGTAGGGCTCCAGCGAGCCAATGCTCAGCAACTCCAGACCGTCGTCGTGGCGGACCGTCCAGTAGGGCTCGAGAGGGCTGGGAGCTTTCAGTTTCAGGGCGGGATCAATACCGCGCTGATCGGCCAGTCTGCCCAGTTCGCTGGCGAGCTGGCTGTGGCTGTAGTGCGCTGGCAGTGCGGCGTCGGGGGTGACGACGGTGGCGATCAGCTCTTTTTGATAGACCAGCGCGGTGCCGGTGACGGCCGCCACCAGCAAGACGGCGAGCCCGGCCAGACCCGCCCACATATGCCAACGCCATAGCCCCGGCGGCCGCGTTTTGCGCGGACGCGGTGCCGCGCCCGCATTGTTCACTTCAGCCAAGGATCAGAAAGTAAGCTGGTAGGCGAGGCCAAAGCTGCGACCAATGCCCTTGAAGTTACGCAGATCGTTGGGGCTACTCTGGGAGTAGTAGGTGAAGTAGTCGCGGTTGGTCAGGTTCTGTACCGATACGCTCAGCACGCCCGGTCCCACCTGAATATCGGCGCTGGCATCGACGGTGGTGTAGCCGTTGAATTTATTGATGGTGACATCGCTGCTGTTTTTCACGCTGCGGTCGCGCAGGTGATTCACCTGCAAACGTGAGCTAAGGGTATCGGTCCAGCGGCGGTCCCAGCTCAGGTTGACGCGATCGGGGGAGATGTTGGTACCGCCGAGATCGGAATCGACCTTGCCGTCCTGGTCGGAGTCGTAGCGACCTTCGGCTTCGGCGTAGCGCAGACCGAGGGTATCGAGCTCGGTGACGGCCCAGCCAACGCGAAACTCAATGCCGTCGACTTCGGTTTTTTCACGCTTTACGGTGTAAATGCCGTCCGCACCGCGCTGCAGGCGCTGGCCGAAATCCGAGTCGGAAATGTAGTAGCTGAGCTGCGCATTCACCGTGCCGTTGTCATACTCCAGCCCGAACTCGCTGTTCTCGGTGAGGATGGGGGTGAGGTTGAGAAACTTCTCCACTTCCTGATCGTCTTCATTGATACCGCGCAGTACCCGGCCCACATCCGGCATGGAGAAGGCTTCCGAGTAGTTGGCAAAGGCGCGCCACGTTTCGGTGAACTGGTAGGTGCCGCCGACGTTGTACAAGGTTTCGGAAAAGTCAGGTTCACCGCCCTTCACAAAGCGGCTGCCGTAGCTGGCGAGAGTGGTGAAATCGTCCACTTCCAGCTTGGACTCTTCATGGCGTACCCCGGCGGTCAGGGTCACGTGTTCAATGCCGGTAAATTCCGCCTGCACATAAGGGGCGTAGTTGTTGTAGCGGGTTTCCGGCACCCAGGTACGGTCGGTTTGAATCAGCGCCTGCCAGGTCTCGTCTTCCAGCACGTCGATACCGTACACCAGCGACAGCGGCAGCCCTGCAACTTCGTCTTTCACCAGTGTCAGCTTCAGGCCGCGTTTTTCAGAATTGTTCTGCGACTGGTCAATTAAATCGGGGCCGTAGGCCGGATCCTGGAACGTGGCGATGGGCGTAATCTGCGCTCCATAAGTTGCTTCAAAGTCCTGGCTGAAAAGCTGCACCCGGAAGCTGTGGCCCAGCATCTCGGCATTTTCATAGCTCAGGCCGATGGTGGTCACCCGGTTGCGCGCGCCATCGCCCGGCGGCTGCTCGCGAACCGCGCCGCTGGGCACGCCGGCATCTTCGTCACCGGGTACCGAGGCCCACTTGTGATCGCTCTCGATATTGAAGCGGTTTACCATCAGCTCAATGCGCTGGTCATCCCAGTTGTAACCGGTTTTCAGGAACAGGTCATATTCCTCGGCGGCCATGGTGTCGCCCTGGGTGTTGTCCACGCCAATCACCTTGCCGTTGGCGTCGTAGGCGATACCGTTATCGCGGTAGCCGACACTGGCCAGCACGTCGAACTGATCAATGCGGTTGGACAGGCTGTAGTTCACCCCGCGATCCAGGCTTTCGCTGAGGCGTTCGGTCTGAAAGCCGACATCCACGCGCAGGCTCTGTTCCAGGCCGTCGCTGGGGCGCTTGGTAATCAGGTTAATGATGCCGCCCGCCGCGCCGAGGCCGTGGATGGCGTTGGCACCGTGCAGCACTTCCACGCGTTCAAGCATCAGCGGCGAAATAGTATGGCCATCGCGACCGCCGCTGCGCAGGGGGTTGGACTGGGGAATACCGTCAATCAGGTACAGGGGTTTGCGACCGCGAAGGCTTTCCCCGGCGCTGGTCATTTTCTGGCGCGATGGTGAGAAGCTGGGAATCAGATTGCCCAGTACCGTGGACAGGTCGTTCTGAATCGACAGTTGACGCTCCAGCTCGGCCTGATCAATCAGTGTGACGGTGTTAGGAATCGTGCTCAGGGGTTTTTCCACCCGGCTGGCGGTAATGACCATTTCTTCGGTGCGTTCGGCGGCAACGGCAGCGGCCGACATGAGGGCGAGGCTGCCACAGGTCAGCAGCGTGGTTCGTAGCGTTTTATAAGGCATGAGATGTCCTTCGACGTCGTGGGCCGGGAAAGGCGGGGATGGTAGAGCAAGTGAGAATTGTTATCAATCACTCTTTGTCCGCGCCGGGAGCCACGTCACCAGGCCGACAGGTGGATGCCCGGCGGTTCGAAAGACAGTCGTTGCGTCAGTTCTAGGGCGCTCAGAAACGCCTCGTCGTGTGAGACCACCATCAGGCTGCCGTGAAACCCGCGCAACATCGTCTCCAGTGCGGCCAGCGACGGCAAATCGAGGTGGTTACTGGGCTCGTCGAGCAATAGCAGTGCTGGGGGCAAGGCCGCATAGAGCAGACAGGCGAGGGCTGCCTTGAGCTGCTCACCGCCGCTCAGCGTGCCGCTGGGCACCGTGATCTTCTGGGCATTGAGGTCGAGCTGGGCCAGTTGCATGCGCAGCTCGCTTTCCGGTGCGACGGGATTGGCCGCCCGAATCTGTGCCAGCACACTTTGGTGTGGGTCCAGTGTTGTCAGGCGCTGGTCAAGATAGGCCAGCTCGCCAGTGAGATGGCAGTGCCCGCCGCGCGGTGACAGTTGCCCGGCAATGACCTTGAGCAGGGTCGACTTACCGCTGCCATTGGCGCCAACCACGCCGACGCGCTGCTGTCCGCTGAGATTGAGGGTGATCGGCGTGGTGCAGGCACCAAAGGGCAGGCTCAGGTTTTCCAGATTCAGCACGCGGCGTGGCGGTGTCGCTGATGAGACGGGCAGGTGCAGCGTAATGTCGGCGTCGCGATCAAGCTGCTGCTGGGCGGCAAGTACGTTTTCCCTTAATGCGGCCTGACGCGCGGCCTGTTGGCGCTGCGCTTTCCCAGAGGAGTTTTCGCTGCGCTGCTGCCGGGCATCCAGCAAAATCTTGGGTTGACCGCCTTCCTGCCGCGCCTGTTTGCCCCGCGCCTGCCGGTGGGCTTGTCGGTCGCGCTGTTCACGCAGGGTCTTTTCTTCGCGCTTGCGTGCCAGCTTGGCGTGGTCGAGCTGCTGTTGCGCGGCCTGTCGTTCACTGGCTTTGCAGGCGGCGTAAAACGCATAGTTGCCGCCGTAGCTGTGCAGGCCGGAAGGCGACAGTTCGACAATACGACTGAGGCTATTGAGTAAGTCGCGGTCGTGGCTGATGACAATCAGCCCTCGCGACCACTGCTGCAGCTGCTCAATCAGCGCCTGTCGGCTGGGGCGGTCCAGGTGATTGCTGGGTTCATCGAGAATCAGGAAATCCGCCGCCGATAACATGGCACCGGCCAGCGCCACGCGCATGGCCTCGCCACCGCTGAGTGCATCGGCCGGGCTGTTGGGGCCTAGCTCGGGCAGTCCGGCGTTTGCTAATGCCGTTTGCAGGCGCTGGCGAATATCCCACTGCTCGCCCAGCGCGTCGAAATCCTCCGTGGCGGCGCTGCCCTGTTCAATGCGCTCAAACGCGGACAAAACCGGCTGAACACCGGCGAGGTCGGTGACCGTGCTCCCCGCGATCGGCGCCAGTTGCTGAGGCAGGTAGCGCACCGGCCCGGATGCCTGGCGGTGTCCCGAAGTGGGAGCCAGTTGCCCGGCCAGAATGCGAGCCAGCAGAGATTTACCCACGCCGTTACGACCCACCAGCCCGGTCGGCTGCAGATCAAATTGCGTGTTCAGTTGGGAAAACAGGGCGCGGCCATCGGGCAGCGTATAGGACACATTGTCCAGTGTCAGGAAGCGCTTCGTCATTGTGATTACCATTAATGCCAGACACAGTTCCCCCGTCAGGAGGAGCGAGAGCAGGCCGTCGTTACGACGGAGGCATTAATTGTTCACTGGACGAAACCCTCAATAGAAAAGCTCGGGCGAGAACTATAGAGAATATCCCACTGTGAGTAAAATCGAAGCGAGTTGCGTGGCCTGACCTGTTCAGCGCCGACGAGGGAGGTGCAGAAATTCCCCAGACAGGCGTGAAAGACAGTGTCACCAAGCGGTCAATAATCGTGATACGAGTTATGCCGCAATGCTGTCGATAAAGGGTTCGAGATTACCGTGAACCATGTCGATGCCGTTGGGAGAAATAGGGCCGCTTCGGTAACCGGTGGGAAGCCATCCCCATAGCAGGCGGTGCAACGCAAATTCATGACCTCTTCGCTGACGCCTCATCAACACTTTGTAGGTGAGCGCGCCATGGTGAATCTGGTAGCCATGCTCGATGGTGGCAATACTGAGATCGCCCAGCGGCAGGCACAGACAAAAGTTATCGCCACCATAGGGTGAATAGATGCCGAAATATTCTTTCCCGGTGAGTGAGAAAAACTCGATCTGGTAATTTCCAGCTGCCACATAGCGGACATTTTTCTTTTCTTTGGTGTGTATCAAAAGGCGGCTTTTTATAAACATGGCTATCCTTGCGTGCAATGCTAATAGATAGCTATTAAAGGCCATTCAGGGTCTCAACAGAAGCGCATAGCTCGGTTGTTAGCTTGCAGAACAGAGAAAGCAACGAACGCGCGGCCTCTGGTGCTGTCGTCAGCCTCTGCCCCTAAGAGCAGAGGCTGAGACTGACATCACCGAATCGGCAAATGGATGTCGGTAATCAGTTCGCTTTCTTTCACGTCGGTTACCAGATTCACATAGTGGAAGAAGCAGGGGTAGTCCCGCAGTTCCTCGCCGCTTTGTGGCAACCAGTCCCGGTAGAGGGCGTAGATGCTGTCGTCGAGTGTGCGGTGGCTGCCGTAATGGCGGACCACCGCGCAGCGTCCGCCCGGAATACGACCTGCTTTCACGCCAAAGGGGTTGTCGGGCACGTCGCCGTCGAGGATGCCACCCACGTCCCAGCGAAACTGCTCCGGTGGTGTGGTGTTGGGATCGCTGTAGGGAATGCCGAAGGTGCGGCTGGTGGCGACGGGAGAGAGTCCGCTTGCCTTGCGCCATGCAATAAAGCGCTCGGCGGTTTCCATTACGCGCTCGGGTGATCCCCGGTGTTCGGCAAGGGCGACCGGGGTGTCGGGAAAATCAATAATCGTGACCTGCATGGTGAGTACTCCGTGTGGGCTGGCGTAGGGGAGTCGGCGCCGCCAGGCATCCCATTCGGGCTGGGCCTGAAACTGTGACGGCGATTGGCCGAACTCGCGTTTAAAGGCACGGGAGAATGCTTCCAGGCTGTCGAAACCCGCATCGAAAGCGATGTCGGTAAAACGTCGCTGTGGCTTGAAGGCCACGTCGTAGGCAGCACGCCGCAGCCGGGCGAGCTGCACAAACTTGCTCAGGCTTTGCCCGGTGATCGCCGTAAACTGCCGGTGGAAGTGGTATTTGGACAGCGCCGCAACCTCGCTCAACTGCTCCAGCGACAGCTCGGTATCCAGATGCTGCTGGATATGATCACAGACTCTCTGGATGCGTTGCTCGGCGCGGCTGACAGATGGCGGGTTCACGACAGTTCTCCTCAATGCGTGGGGCAGTGTGCCAGCCCGGGGGAGGTGCGGCTTGATTGAGTTTGCTGAATTCAGAGCGCGGGGGGCGCGCTATGTAGCAATAGCCGTTAGCCACAGCGAACAGTGGATGGCGATCAGTGCGAGTAATGCCCAGCTTGCGGCGATATACGTTCGGTAGATGGGCGTAATGACCTTCAGCGATCGACGTGACAGGCCATAGCCGGGGGAGCGCGATTTTATGCTTTGGTAGATGGCGCTCATTGCTAAATTGGTGTCGGTCAACTGGGTATAGCCGCTGTACGACACGCAGATTAACGCCAGTGTTTTTCCGCTGACGATCCACATGGCAAGCACTATCACAGTAAGTGTGATCACGAGAGACCTCTTTTGGTGGAGGACGGGACGGGGCTCGCGTTTACGCGTCGCCGAGGTGCGCGGGGAGGGTCTAGCAACCTTTGCCCAGTCGATATCCTACCCCCCCTGACGGTTTCGATAAAACTTTCGTTGTGACAGTCGAGCTGTTGGGCCTCACCTGTGTCGGAGAGTTTTTTGCGCACACGGCGAATATACACATCGACAATATTGGTGAGCGGGTCAGCCAGGCTGCCCCAGACTTTATTCAATATGCGTTCTCGGGAAAGTACCGTATTGGCGTTGGAGAGAAAGCATTTCAGCAGTTGGTATTCCAAATGGGTAAATTCAATTTCCTGTGCATCCAGCCACACCCGGTGACTTTCGGTGTTGAGCAGCAGTTTGCCGTGCCGCAGCTCAGGGGAATGGCTGGTGTTGCTGCCGCCGCGTCGGAGCAAGGCCATAATACGAGCGAGTAACTCATCGAAATCAAAGGGTTTGCCGAGGTAGTCATCGGCACCTGCCTGCAACCCCGTCACTTTCTGGTCGATATCCTGTAGAGCGGTCAGCATTAGAATGAGCGCGTCGGGCTGCTGTTTTTTAATCAACGGCAAGTAGTCGAGGGTGTCGATGTCCTGTACCAGTCGATCCAGCAAAATAAGCTGGTAAGGCTGTTTGCCAATCTCGGTAAAAAACCGCGGCGAGCTATCGATCCAGTCGCAGTCGTAGCCCTCGGCAGTCAGTCCGCGCAGCAGGAAGCTGGCCAGTTTGGCTTCGTCTTCGACCAACAAGATATTAGCCACGGTGCTCTCCTGTGATCGGCAGTGCGATGGTAAAACAGGTGCCTTCACCGGGCGATGAACTGGCGTTAATTGAACCATGATGGGCGTCGATTATCGCCTTGGCGATAGCGAGTCCCAGGCCCGATCCCTGCCCGGAACGGGCATCTGCCGCACGGAAGTAGCGGTCGAAAATAAACGGCAGGGCATCGGCGTCAATGCCTCTACCGTTATCGCTGAGGCGTATCAATACCGCATCGCCCTGTCGTTCCGCGCGCACATTCACCTGCAGGGTTTCGCCGCCATAATTAACGGCATTGTCGAGGAGAATCATCAGCACCTGGGCAATCCGATCCGGGTCGCAGCTGATCAGTGGCAGGCTCTGGGCGATCTCACTGCTCAGACTCAGCGTGTCGGCGCCGTTCAAGGACTGGATTTTTTCCAAGGTCGATTCGATGACTTCGCGAATATCCAGTGTTCGCGGCACAATCCGCAGGGCGCCGGATTCGGCGCGGGCGATCATCAGCAGATCGTCGACCAGCCGCGTGAGATTGAGCACCTGCTCAAGCACGGTTTGCAGGGTGCTTTGGTAGTCCTCTTCAGAAATCGATGTCTGGCGTAGAGTGACCTGGGCCTCGCCGCGAATAATCGACAGCGGCGTGCGCAGCTCGTGGCTGATGTCGGCCAAAAACTCCCGGCGTGCCTTGTCGTTGTTTTGCAGCATCCGATTGGCGTGGGTCAGCTCAGCGGTCCGCTGACTGACTTGATACTCCAATTCACGTGTGGAGTGCTGGGCCTTGTCGCGCTGAACGGCAAGTTCATCCGCCATGCTGTTAAAAGCGGCGGCAATGGCGTCGAATTCGGCATCAAAACCTCGGGAAATACGGTGGTTTAAATTGCCTTGGGCGATGGCTTCCGCACCATCGCGGATCGAGTCCAGCGGCTGGTACAACACGCTGAGCAACCAGTGCGCGCCGAGAAACACCAGCGGCACAGTAAAAATCGCCAGCAAAATGGCATACCAGAGAATGGACTGGCTGAGGGTTTCGATGCGCGCATTGAGCGAGGCGACGACCTTGCTCTGGCGGTTTACCGCTGTGTTGATGGCCTCGCGAAAGCGGCGCTCTGCAACGGTGCGCTCGTTTTGGCCAAACGCACCGCAGCGTTTGCTCACTGTTGGCTTTGCTGCAGGTGGACGGTGGCCGCGAAGCGCGGGCTGGTGG